>JASBSN010000081.1 GCA_030148915.1 Thiogranum sp. | reverse complement strand
GAAGAACGAGCTGGTGAAGAAGAAGCTCCCGCCCTGGAAGGGCTGACGGGCCACCCGGCCGGGCCGGAAAAGAAGAAGGGGCGCCTCGCGGCGCCCCTTCGCTTTCCAGGCCTGGAACGGCCCGCGGTCAGGTCACAGTAGCGGCACCAGCAGCAGCGCCACGATGTTGATGATCTTGATCAGCGGGTTGATTGCCGGGCCGGCCGTGTCCTTGTACGGGTCACCGACGGTGTCGCCGGTCACCGCGGCCTTGTGCGCCTCACTGCCCTTGCCACCGAAGTGACCATCCTCGATGTACTTCTTGGCGTTGTCCCAGGCGCCGCCGCCGGTGGTCATCGAGACCGCGACGAAGATGCCCGTGACGATGGTGCCGATGAGCAGCCCGCCCAGGGCCTCCCTGCCGAGGATGAAGCCCACCAGGATCGGCGCGGCCACCGGCAGCAGCGACGGCACGATCATCTCCTTGATGGCCGCCCGGGTCAGGAGGTCCACGGCCCGGGAGTAGTCGGGCTTGGCGGTGCCTTCCATGATGCCCGGGATCTCCCGGAACTGGCGGCGCACCTCGTTCACGACCGAGCCCGCCGCCCGGCCCACGGCCTCCATGGCCATGGCCGCGAACAGGAAGGGGATCAGGCCGCCGATGAACAGCCCGATGATGACCATGTGGTCGTCGAGCAGGAACTGCGTGGCCTTGCCCGCCGCCTCGAGGTTGTGGGTGTAGTCGGCGAACAGCACCAGCGCGGCCAGGCCCGCGGAGCCGATGGCGTAACCCTTGGTGACGGCCTTGGTGGTGTTGCCGACGGCGTCCAGCGGGTCGGTGATATTGCGGATTTTCTCGTCCAGCTCCGCCATTTCGGCGATGCCACCGGCGTTATCGGTGATTGGGCCGTAGGCGTCGAGCGCGACAATGATGCCGGTCATGGACAGCATCGAGGTGGCGGCTACGGCGATGCCATAGAGACCGGCAAATTCGTGGGCGCCCCAGATGGATGCGCACACCACCAGTACCGGGGCCGCAGTGGACTTCATCGACACACCCAGCCCCGCGATCACGTTGGTACCGTCGCCGGTGGTCGAGGCCGCCGCTATGTGGCGTACCGGCGCGTACTCAGTGGCGGTGTAGTACTCGGTGATCACCACCATGGCGGCGGTCAGCGCCAGGCCGATCAGCGCGCAGTAATACAGATCCAGGGTGGAGTAGATGCCGTTGTCACCCATGACCGCGCCGGTAACGAAATAGAAGGCCACGGCGGCGAGCACGCCGGCCACGATCAAGCCGCGATACAGGGCGTTCATGATTTTGCCGCCCGGCTTTACCTTGACGAAGTAGGTGCCGATGATCGAGGCGATGATTGATACACCGCCGAGAGCCAGCGGATAGGCCGCGGCCTGTAGCGCGAAATCTTTCAGCAGCAGTCCACCGAGCAGCATCGTGGCGACCACGGTGACGGCATAGGTTTCGAACAGATCGGCGGCCATACCGGCGCAATCACCGACATTGTCGCCGACATTGTCGGCAATCACCGCCGGGTTGCGCGGGTCGTCTTCCGGAATGCCCGCTTCGACCTTGCCGACAATATCGGCGCCGACATCGGCGCCCTTGGTGAAGATGCCACCGCCGAGTCGGGCGAAGATGGAAATCAGTGAGCCGCCGAACGCCAGGCCCACCAGCGGGTGGATGGGGTCCTCCACGCCGGCCAGCAGCAGGATAGCGTAGAAGCCGGTGACGCCGAGCAGTCCCAGTCCCACCACCAGCATGCCGGTGATGGCGCCGCCGCGGAAGGCAATCTGCATCGCCGCATCCAGGCCGTTGTTGGCGGCCTGCGCCGTGCGCACATTGGCGCGCACCGAGACGTTCATGCCGATATAACCCGCCAGCCCCGAGAACAGCGCGCCGATGGCAAAGCCGATGGCGGTGGTCCAGCCGATGCCCGAGAAACCGATGATTACAAACAGCACCAGTCCGGCGATGCCGATAGTGGCGTACTGACGGTTGAGGTAGGCTTTGGCGCCTTCTTGAATGGCGCCGGCGATTTCCTGCATACGCGCGTTGCCGCTGGGCTTGGCGAGTATCCAGCGCGCCGAAAAGATGCCATACAGGATGGCAATTACGGCGCACACCAGCGCGAAAATCAGTACTGTTGACATCTCTTTTCCTCCGACGATAGTTACGTTAACTGCGTCGGCAGGCAGGGCACTGAAAGAATAGTGTTACCGCAGCCATTCTTCGGCGTACCGCCTCCCGCTGATAAACTTTCCCGTCTCCCTGCCCGTTAAAAATAGGGCCTCCCTCAATTCGTCATACCGGAATCCGTCATACGGGAATTCGTCATAGCCGCTAATTCGTCATAGCCGCTAATTCGTCATAGCCGCTAATTCGTCATAGCCGCTAATTCGTCATGCCGGACTTGTTCCGGCATCCAGGGCTTTGGCCGCCGTGGATTCCGGCCCGCGCCGGAATGACAGGGCCGGAAGCCGCACAGGTTTTCCAGCGTCATTTCACTTGATTTCGAAATCAGCAAGTTTGCGCTTGAGCGATGCGTTCTTCAGCATGACATATTTCGGCATACCGTCCTTGCCGTAGGGCGGGTAGTCCTCGCCTTTGATCAGCGGCGTCAGGTATTCGCGGCACTTGGCGGTGATGCCGAAGCCGTCTTTGCTGATGAAATTCTTCGGCATCATTTTTTCGACATTGGCCACCTTGGATAGCGGTGCTTCGCCAATCGTCCATTTGTACGGTTTGCTCGACTTGCGCACCACCGTGGGCATGACCGAGTTCTTGCCCTGCAGCGCCAGTTTTACCGCCGCCTGGCCCAGCGCGTAGGCCTGGTCGACGTCGGACTTGGAGGCGATGTGCCGGGCGGCGCGCTGCAGATAATCGGCCACCGCCCAATGGAATTTGTGTCCCAGCGCATCTTTGATCATATTCGCCACCACCGGTGCGGCGCCGCCCAGCTGGGCGTGTCCGAAGGCATCGCGGGTACCCTGCTCGGCGAGGAACTTGCCGTCCGGCCAGTGACAGCCCTCGGAGACGACGATGGAACAGTAGCCGTATTTTTTGACTTTTTTGTCCACCGTGGCGAGAAAGGCCTCCTGGTCGAACTCGACTTCCGGAAACAGGATGACGATGGGCAGATCGCAATCCTCATCGGTCGCCAGGCCGCCGGCGGCGGCGATCCAGCCGGCGTGGCGCCCCATGACTTCGAGGACGAAAATCTTGGTCGAGGTTTTGGCCATACTGGCGACGTCGAAACTGGCCTCGCGGGTGCTGACAGCGATGTACTTGGCCACAGAGCCGAAGCCGGGGCAGTTGTCGGTGATCGGCAGGTCGTTGTCGACCGTTTTGGGTACATGAATAGCCTGGATCGGATAGCCCATTTTCCCCGCCAGCTCAGAGACTTTCAGGCAGGTGTCGGCCGAATCGCCGCCGCCGTTATAAAAGAAATAACCGATATTGTGCGCTTCGAAGACTTCGATCAGACGTTCGTATTCGCGCCGGTTGGCTTCCAGACTTTTCAGCTTGTAACGACACGAGCCAAAAGCCCCGCTGGGGGTGTGGCGCAGCGCGGCGATGGCGCGCGCCGATTCCTTGCTGGTGTCGATCAGATCTTCGGTGAGGGCGCCGATAATGCCGTTGCGGCCGGCCAGTACCTTGCCGATTTTATTCTTGTGCTGACGTGCCGTTTCGATCACGCCGCAGGCGCTGGCGTTGATCACCGCGGTGACACCGCCCGACTGGGCGTAAAAGGCATTCTTTTTTGCTGTGGTCTTCGCCATCAAAATCTCCTGGTAGCTTGATATAATCTGTTGGCGGCGGCTTGGTTCGGGCCGCCGGCGTGTGTCCGCGCTTGGTGATCGGCCTGCACCCGCGACAGGGTGACAACGCATTCGGTGCGCGGGCAGGACGCCGGCTGGCTTTTGCCCGCCTCCAACCGCATTTCGGGTGCGGTCAGATGGGTGTCGAGGAGGGCGCTGTAGCGCTCCTTTAAGGGGGTCGGTACAACCCACGTTTGGCTGTCTGAAAAGTCGGGGATTCCGCTCATTTTACCGCTGTCCGGTCCCTGCAGCTTGCAAAGAGGCGCCCAAGCATAGAGCAAAAAGCAATGAAATTCAGGTGCTTTGTTTGACTTGGGCGTAGTGCAGGCGGTAGCTTAATCACTGTGCCGGTATTCAGCCATGTAAAAAATTGAATATCCCCATGAAAAATCTTTTCTTGCCGAGGCACCCCCGAGCGCCGAGTGATGGGGGAATTTTTTAATAAAAAACAAAGACACAGCGAGCGTAGAACCCGTATGAGGATTGTATTGTCAGGACCGCCCGGCAGCGGCAAGGGCACCCAGGGACACCGGCTGGCCAAACACTACAAGGTGCCGGAAATCTCCACCGGCGACCTGTTGCGCGAGGCGGTGGCGGCAGGCACGCCCCTCGGCCGAGCGGCCAAAGCCGTAATGGACGCCGGCCAACTGGTGTCCGACGATATTGTGCTGGGGGTGATTCAGCAGCGGCTCGATCGGGCGGATGCGCGTAAGGGTTTTATTCTCGACGGGTTCCCCCGCAATCTCGCCCAGGCCGAGCAGCTCGACGAGCTGCTCGATCAGCTCGGCCAGCCGCTGGATCTGGTGCTGGTGATTGCCGTCGATGTCGACGTCATCCTGCAGCGATTGCTGGGGCGCCGGACCTGCATGTCGTGTGGCGCCAGTTACAATGTGTTTTTCGCGCCGCCGCGCATGGACGACAGCTGCGACGAATGCGGCGGACGCCTCAAGCGCCGCGCCGACGACAATGAGGAGACCATCGGTAACCGGCTGCGGATTTATGAAACGCAAACCGCGCCGATGCACGAGCGCTATCGCGAGCAGGGCCGCTTGCGGGTGGTACAGGGGCTCGGCGAAATTGACGACGTGTTCCGGGCGGTGAGCAAGGCGATCGAGGAGGCGAGACCCGGTTTCGGCGATGCCCGCTCCGATGCGATCCGCCGCGCGGTGGCGCGCACGCGAATCGCCGCCCAGCAGGAGGGGCCGTCGGCGACGGCGCGCAAAACCGCCTCTGGTACCGCCAAGGGCGGCCCGGGAAAGTCAGTCAAAGGCAAAAGCGCGCCGGCTCCCGCTAAGCCGCCGAGCAAAAAGGCCGCCGGTAAAAAGAAAACCGCGAGTGCGAAAGCCGCGCCCGCAAAGAAGAGCGGCGGGAAAACCCAGCGGACGACCACGAAGCCGGCGACCAGGAAGACCGCTGCGACCAAGAAGACCGCTGTGACCAAGAAGACCGCTGCGACCAAAAAGACCGCTGCGGCAAAGAAGTCCGCGACGAAAAAGAAAGCCATGATGGGCAAAAAAGTCGCCGGCAAAAAGAAGGCTGCGGTCAGCAAAAAGACCTCACCGAAGCGGAAAAAAAGCGTAGTGAAAAAGTCCGCCGCGAAAAAGACACCGGTTAAGAAAGTGGCGAGCAAAAGGCCGGCGGCAAAAAAGAGCGCCAGCGTAAAAAAATCGTCGGCGGGGCGAAAAAAGGGCGGTGCGGCGAAGAAAAAAAGCGCCGGGAAAAAGGCAGCGGGCCGCAAGCGCTAAGCCGGCCCGGCCAGCCCGGCGCTAAAGATCGGGCGCCAGCCCCGGGATTTTACTGGCGATGATCTGCGGCAGGCGGACCGGGGGGTGCAGATCTCCGGTCTCGGGCGGCCACAGACCCTCGGCGTTCCCGAGCAGCAGCTCATACTGCGCAATCCGTTGCTGTTGCAGGGCGGCGATTTCACCGGCCAGTTGCAGCTCCCAGTAGCGAGCACGGTATTCGCCGAAGCGCTGACCAATAGCGGCTCGCCGCCGCCGATAGCGTGCGGCGTAGGCATGCAGGTCGCGCAGCCGGTAGACCGATAGATTATGCAGCGTCAGCGTGCGCAATTCGGTGCGCTCCAACGCGCTGTGCAGCGCGGAGAGTAAGGGCGCCGGGCGGTTGCTTTGCGTGGGCCAATGATCCGGCGTGCGCGGATCCCGGCGCGCATAGAATTGCAGCCAGGTCATGCCGTCGCCGCGCAGCAGCTCTGCGAGCCGCGCCAACAGCGCGTTCGGTGCTGGACCCAAGGTAGTGATCGCGTTGCCGACAATGCCGTCAAACCGCTCCTGGCAGGTGTGCAGTTGCGGCAGGTCAAAGTGTAGCGTGGTGTGAAGCCCGCGTCGGCGCGCCTCCTGGCGGGCGTAGCGCAATTGCTCCGGGCTGCTCACCCAAGCGGTTATCGTGGCGCCGGTCTGTTGCGCCAGGCCCAGTGCCAGGGCGCCCCATCCGGCGTTGAGGTCCAGCAGGCGCCGGCCCGGTTCCAATTGCAGTTGCCGACCCAGTTCACGGCACCGGATGCGCTGTGCCTGTTCCAGGCCGAGGCCGGGTTCGCCGTAGTGCGCGCACCCCTGGTGCAGTTCCTCGCCGAGACAGGATTGCGCCAGCCAGAGGTCGCTGGCCTGCCAGTGCGGTGGAGCCTCGGTACGCTGAGACCCTCGGCACAGCCGTTCCATGGCCACGCGCAGCGGCGATGGGTCGCGCTCTACAGGGTGCAGCGCCTGCAACAGCGTTGGCAGATGGCGGCCGTCGATATCCCATTCGCCGCGCAGATAGCTGCGCCTGAGTTCGTGCCGGGAGCGGCGCAGGAGGCGGCGTAGCAACGAGCTGCAGTGCAGGTGCCAGTCGACCCTGGGACCGTCTCGCCCGAGGTGCAGTACCTGCCCGTTCGGCAGGTGCGCGCAGAGCCTGACGCCCTGTAGATTATCCGCCAAGGTACTTAAGTTCACTTGAGTCGCCTTATGCTTATAATTTGTCTGCTGCCTGAATAAAACATAGACAGCTCCGGTGGCCTTGTAAAGAAAGCGCGACAACAATTATGGATGTGCATTCACTGATAAGCTGGCCGCGGTCCTGGATGGAGCAATTGTTGTTCCAGCGCACGCCGCAGCAGGACGGCTTCTCCCGCGCTGCACTGGCCCTGGCCTTGTCGGCCTACCTGGGCGTCGATTTGCTGCAAGCGGTGAGCAGTTCGGTATGGAGCCTCGCCTGGGCCGTCACGCTCACCGATACGGCGGTCATGATTGTGTTTGCCACGGCGGTGCTGCGCGTTGCCGGCCGTTCAGAGCGCCTGGTGCAGACGCTGACCGCGCTGGCCGGGACCGGCGTCGTCCTTGGCGTACTGGGGTTGCCGCTGGTGTGGCAGGCGGCCCGCGTGGCGCAGGACAGCGGACCGCCGGCGCTGGTGGTGGGCGGCTGGCTGGTACTGCTGGTATGGAGTGTCGCCGTGCAGGCGCACATCTTCCGCCACGCGCTGTCGACGCGCTATGGTTACGGGCTGATGCTGGCGGGGCTGCACAGCCTGATCGCTATCAGTATGC
This sequence comes from Thiogranum sp., assembly GCA_030148915.1. Lineage (GTDB taxonomy): Bacteria > Pseudomonadota > Gammaproteobacteria > DSM-19610 > DSM-19610 > Thiogranum. Next base: position 1,558 of record JASBSN010000081.1, on the reverse strand, counting down.
TGGAAGCTCTTTTCCCTCACGCTCTGAGTCAGGGCACAGGCTGAATCCATTGACGAAACAACAGACACAGAAAATTCACATTTTGGGTATCTGCGGCACCTTCATGGGCGGCCTGGCGGTGCTGGCGAAACAGGCCGGCTTTGAAGTCGAGGGCTCGGACGCCAGCGTCTATCCCCCCATGAGCACCCAGTTGGACGCCCAGGGCATTGTCCTGCGTCAAGGCTATGCGGCGGAACACCTCGAGCCGCCCCCCGATCAAGTAGTGGTGGGTAACGCCATGAGCCGCGGCAACCCGGCGGTGGAAGCCATGCTGGAGCGCGCTCTGCGTTACACCTCTGGCCCGCAATGGTTGTGCGAGCAGGTGTTGCAGGAGCGTTGGGTGCTGGCGGTGGCCGGCACCCACGGCAAGACCAGCACCGCCAGCATGCTGGCCTGGATCCTGGAGTACGCGGGCCTCAAGCCGGGCTTTCTGATCGGCGGCGTGCCGACTAACTTCGGCGTATCCGCCCGGCTCGGCGAGACACCGTTTTTTGTCATTGAAGCCGACGAATACGATACCGCTTTCTTCGATAAGCGCTCCAAATTCGTGCACTACCGTCCGCGCACACTGATACTCAACAACCTGGAATACGACCACGCCGATATTTTCCCCGACCTGGCCGCCATCCAGCGCCAGTTCCACCATCTGTTGCGCATCGTTCCGGGTAACGGCCTGGTGATCGCCAACGCCAATGACGGCAACCTCGGCGAAGTCCTCGATATGGGCTGCTGGACACCAGTGGAAAGCGTTTCCACCGGAGCCTTTCCAGCCCGCTGGCAGGCGCGGGCGCGGATTGCCGACGGCAGCGCCTTCAGCGTCTCGCTCGACGCCGAGGAGCAGGGCGAAGTGCGCTGGCAGCAGCTCGGCGAGCACAATATGCACAATGCCCTCTCGGCCATCGCCGCCGCCCGGCACGTCGGGGTGCCGGTCGCCGAGGCCGTCGCCGCCCTCGGCGCCTACACCGGCGTCAAGCGTCGTTTGGAACTGCGCGGCCAGGTCAACGGTGTCACCGTCTATGATGATTTCGCCCACCACCCGACCGCCATCGCCACCACGCTGGCCGGCTTAAAACGCCAGAGCGGCGGCGGGCGCCTGCTGGCAGTGCTCGAACCGCGCTCCAACACCATGCGCCTTGGCACGCATCGCAACGAACTTGCCGATGCCTTATTCCAGGCTGACGCCGTGTGGCTGTTTCAACCCCAGGATCTCTCCTGGGATCTGCAGGAAATCGGCGCCGCCCTGCGGGCGCCGGTGTCGGTGACCGACGATATCGACGCGCTGGTGAGCTCCGTCGCTGCCGCCGCCAGGAGCGGCGATCGCCTGGTGATCATGAGCAACGGGGGTTTTGGCGGCATTCACGAGAAAATTCTGGCGGCACTGGCCGGCCAGGATCAGCCAATGAAACGATGATTAATCCGCTTGCCGTCATTGCCGTTCCACCCCCCCCGCCATTGGAGTTACCCCCCCGCCATTGGAGTTACGCCCCCCGTCATTCCGGCGCAGGCCGGAATCCACGGC
>JASBSN010000079.1 GCA_030148915.1 Thiogranum sp. | reverse complement strand
CCGTTGCCGTTCTGATCGGTAAAACTTTCTTCGCCGACGGCGGTGGCGCGAATCGTGACACGTCCGGCGTTGCCGGTGGTGCCGTTGAGCGTATCGGCGCTCGGGCGCGGGTCCTGGCTGGTCCAGTTGACGCTGCAGGCGCCGTCCGTGGTCTGGCAGGAGCCGCCGATGGAACCGCCTTCGGTGGTGAACAGCACCGTGGTGCCGTTCGGAACCGGATTATTGAAGCGATCCGCCAGGCGCGCGGTGACGGCTACCAGCGTACCGTCGACGCTCCAGGCTTCGGGGTTGAGCGTCTTGGCGCTCAGCGAGAAGCTGTTGTTATCCGGAATACCGGTGGTCACGACCAATTGATCCGACTGTGTGCTGATGCCGGTGGCATCGACAACAGCGGTTACCCGCACGGGGGTGGCGACCGTGCCAGACTGCACGATGGTCTGGATCAGCCCATCGGTGCCGCTGGTGGCGGTGTTGCTGCCGGGGCTGAACTGCAGGCCACCGACCGAGGTATTGAGCGTGAAGGTTACCGACTGGTTGGCAATCGGCGCACCCGATGTGTCGCGTACCTTGAAAGTGACCGTGGAGGTTTCCGACTGCCCGGCGCCACCCATGCCTTTGAGGGCGATGTTGGTCGGTGCGGCGGAGACGAATTCGATCGAACCCAGCGTTGCCGGGGTGATATTGATCGTTGTCGACGCCGACACCGTTGCGCCGTCGATGACCGCGCTGGCGGTGACGGTGTCATTGCCCGTACACCCCTGCGCGGTGTAGGTTGTGTTGGCGGTGCCGGTGGCGGTGGTAATCGGCGAGTTGACGGTCGCCAGATTGGTGCCGATGCAGCTGGAGGAAAAAGTGACGATGGTTTCAGAGACAAAGGGGTTGCTCTGGGCGTCGGTGAGTACCGCGTTCAGCGCCGTGCTGCCGCCGGCCGAGAGCGTGGCGAGGCCGGCCTGCAGCGTCATCGTCACACCCGAGGGGGTGGTCGGCGGGGGCGTTGTCGATCCGCCACCGTCGGTGCGCCCGCCGCCGCCGCAGGCAGCCAGTGTGGTGACAGCCAAGATCACAGCGAATGTTTTACCGATTACCTTATACATTGCCAATATCCTTTATGTATATTCTTTGCAAAATCCGGTCGCATGGGCGTGGGTTGTGAACGCGGCCTGTTACCGGGCAAGTCCCTTTAGTTTTGCGCAAGACCTTGTTTAATGATCTTCGGCGTGACGAAAATCAGCAGTTCCTGTTTCTTGTCGGTTTTCGATTCGGTTCTGAACAGCCAGCCGACCGCGGGCAGCGAGCCGAAAAAGGGCACGCGTTCGGTCTGCTTGCCTTTCGTCTGTTCGTAAATGCCGCCGAGCACCAGCGTTTCACCGTTGTCGACCAGTACCCGCGTCGAGACGTTGCGGGTGTCGATACTGGGCACATTGTTGAACACCTGGCCGACGCTGTCCTTGTTGACCTGCAGGTCCATGATGATGCGATCATCGGGGGTAATTTGCGGTGTCACCTTGAGCTGCAGCACGGCTTCCTTGAAGCTGACCGACGTGGCGCCGCTCGAAGACGCCTGCTGATACGGAATCTCTACACCCTGTTGGATGGTCGCCTCCTGCTGGTTGGAGGTGATCACCCGCGGGCTGGAAACGATTTCACCGCGGTTTTCCAGCTGCATGGCGCTTAACTCGAGCTGCAGCAGCTGACTGCCGACCTTGCCGAGCGCGATGCCGAGCGAGCCCGACGGATTGGCCACCGGCAAATTGACCAGCAAGCCCTCGAGACCGCTGCCGCCCGGGGTTTCGAAGGCCGTATTGCCACCGAAGTTGGTGTCGCCCGGGCGTTTGCCGCCGATGGCGATGAAGTCTTCGTTGTTGTTGTAGCCGCGGTAGGTACTGGCGCCGAACTTAACGCCTAAGTCGCGGGAGAAGTCGTTGTTGGCGATGACGATACGCGATTCGATCAACACCTGTCGTACCGGCACGTCCAGACGGGCCACCAGCTTGCGGATCTCACCGAGTTTCTCGGCGCTGTCTTGCACCAGCAGGGTGTTGGTACGCTCGTCGATGGTGGCGCGGCCGCGCTCGGACAGCAGCGAGCTGTCTTCGTTTTTCAGCAGCGCGGCAAGGTCCGCGGCCTTGGCGTAATTGACCTGGATATAATCCGAGTACAGCGGTGCCAGTTCTTCGATCTGTTTTTGCGACTCAAGCTCGAGTTTCTCGCGCGCGGCGATCTCCTCGCTCGGCGCGATCAACATGACGTTGCCGTTCTGGCGTTTGGCCAGACCCTTGGTCTTGAGCACAATGTCGAGTGCCTGGTCCCAGGGAACGTTTTGCATGCGCAGCGTCAGATTGCCGCTGACAGTATCGCTGACAACAATATTGGTGCCGGTGAAATCGGCCAGCAGCTGCAGTACCGAACGCACTTCGATATCCTGGAAATTCAGCGACAGGCGTTCGCCGGTATAGCCGAATTCCTGTTTCTTGCGTGCCTGCTTCTCTTCCTTGGTGGTGGGGCGGATTTCGACAGTGAACTGATTGTCGGCCTGATAGGCCAGGTGTTCATAATCGCCGATGGCGGTGATCACCATGTGCGTGCCTTTCGAGGTCGACTCGGTATCGATGAGTTTCACCGGGGTGGCGAAATCGGTGACGTCCAGGCGGCGCTGCAAGTTTTCCGGAAGAGCGGCGCCCTTCATATCCAGCACCACCTTGCCGGCTTCCTGGCGCATGTCGACGGGGATCGACGGATCAGACAGGGTGATGATGATGCGCCCCTCGCCCTGGTCGCCGCGGCGGAAGTCGACATTGGTGATTTCGGCGCGGCTGGCGCCGGAGGCCGACGGGGCAGGCGTGGGCGCGGCGGCCGTGGTGGTGGCACCGGTACGGCCGAGCACGACGACAATGCTGTTGCCCTCGGCGCGGGTTTCATAAGGCACCATTTCAAACAGGTTGAGGACCACGCGCGTGCGGCCCTTGACTTCAACGGCGGTAATGCTCTTCGCCGGACCGATGCCGATCGGTTGCGAGCGCTTTTTCAGGTCGCTCTTGGTGGCCGGAAGATCAAAAGCAATACGCGCCGGGTTATCGATAGTGAAGCTGGGCGGGTTGGCCGCCGGGCCGCTGAATTCCATCGTGATCTGCACCTGGTTGCCGGGCAGCCCGGCGAAATCGATCTTCTCCAGAGCGTTCAGTGCATCCGCTGCGTGAGTCTTGCCGCTGACAGCCAGCACGCTGAGGAGAGTCGCTACGAGCAGCGCGCCATGCGCCAGGCGTTGCCGCAGCGAACACGCACCTTGTGAGCCGGTTTTCCATGTCATCATTGTTGCGTTCATCGTTTTACTCTCCAGTTACTCGCTGAGTGCCAGGGCCGCCTGACGTTCCATCCATCCCCCGAGGCCGTCTGGCACGATCTCGGCAACTTCGACTTCAGATTCGGTGACTTTGATTATTTTTCCGTAGTTCTGGCCGAGGTAATTACCGGGCTTGACGCGGTGTATGGTGCTGTCGCTCATACGTACCAGGGCCCAGGAGTTGCCGTTGCGCTCAAGCGTGCCGACCATGCGCAGGCTGTCCAGCGGTTCGCCCTCGAGTGGCTCGCGCGGGCGATTGAAATCCGGCGCCAGGCCGCTGTTGCCGCCCTTTGCCACCGCCGATCTGGGCGCCGAGTAGACCGGGGCGGTAAACGGATCGCGATCATTTGCCGCCTGATAGAGGTGTGTTTCGTAGGGCGAGAATTCCGGCAGCGGGTCGATGTGCGAGCGTTGTTGCGCCTTCACGCCCTCCACATAGCTGCGCAGGTCTTCTGTATTGTTACCGGCGCAGGCGCCCAGCGAAGCGGCCAGCACGGCAGCGCTTATCGCCCTTGCCGCTGTGTGCAGACGGATCATTGGGCACCCCCCTCGTCCTGCTCATCCATATAGCGATAGGTCTTGGCCAATATGTCCATGGTCAGTTTGCCGTCCTTGTCTGGCTCGATGTTGATATCGTGGACCGTGACGATGCGCGGCAGCGCCGCCACGCCACTGATGAAGTTGCCGAATTCGTGGTAGTCGCCCTTGACGCGGATGCTGATGGGCAGCTCGGCGTAAAACTCCTTGGGTACTTCGCTTTGCGGTTTGAACAGTTCGAACTCCAGGCCGGCGGCCAGGCCGGTCTGCGAAATATCCACCAACAGTTCGGCGACTTCCGTCTTGTTCGGGAGCTGGCGCAGCATGGCGCCAAAAGACTCTTTCATTTCGGCCAGTTGCTGTTCGTAGGCCCCCAGGTTGGCGGCTTTTTTGGCCCGCTGCTCGAAGGTATGGCGCAGTTCCTGTTCCTTGGCTTCGGCCTGCTGCAGGCCGGCGCGCTGATCCTTGATGTCCAACCAATAACCGAGTCCGAGCACGGCGCTAAACACCAGGACGATGACAAACACCCGCGCCGGCATCGGCCAGTTGGCGATGTTGTTGATATCCAGCTCATTGAGATCGGAAAGATTCATCAGCCTTTATCCTCCCCGGTTTGGTCTTTTTCCTCCGGGGTTGCCTGGCTGGCGCGCAGCACGAATTCGGCCGTGCGGCGCTGATCCCCGTCCTTGGTTTCAATCACGTCCAGTTTCGGCTTGCTCATCCATTCGGAGCTGTCGATGTTGCGCATGTAAGCCGATACGCGCGCGTTCGACTGTGCGGTGCCGCTGAGTGTGAGGGCGTTGCCCTGCTGGTTGATCTTGTTCAGGTATACGCCGTCGGGCAGGGTGTAGACCAACTGATCCATCAGGTGCACGCTCTGCGGCCGGCTGTGCTGCAACTGCTGGATGATGTCCATGCGCGCCAGCAGGGCCGTTTTGGTTTTTTCCAGATCCTTGATCTTGGCAATCTTCTGGTCCAGGGCGGCGATTTCGTTGTTGAGGAACTGGTTGCGCTGGTTCTGGTGATCGATCAGTCCGCCCATCTGCATGTGGGCCAACAGTACCAGTAGCGCGCCGAGGATGGCGGTGCCGGCGGAGACCACGATGAACTGCTGCTGTTTTTGCTTGCGCAGCTCCTCGCGCCAGGGTAACAGGTTGATGTGTGCCATCAGTCGAAACTCCTCAGGGCCAGACCGCAGGCGAGCAGCAGCGCCGGCGCGTCGTTGCTCAGCGATTGCGGCTTGACCTGCGATGACAGAGACATGGAGGCGAACGGGTTGGCGATCAGCGTCTCGATACTGAGGCGGTCCTGAATCAGTTCTGCGACACCGGGCACCGAGGCGCTGCCACCGGCGAGGAGGATCTGGTCGACGCTGTTGTATTTGCTGGAGCCGAAGAAAAACTGCAATGACCGGCTGACCTGCTGGCACATGGCTTCCTTGAACGGTTCCAGCACTTCGGGTTCGTAGTTTTCCGGCAACCCGCCCTGGCGCTTGGCCATGCCGGCCTCCTCGAACGACAGGCCGTAGCGACGCATGATTTCCTCGGTCAACTGTTTACCGCCGAACACCTGGTCGCGGGTATAAATAAGACGTGTGTCGTGCAGCACGTTGAGCGTGGTCATGGTGGCGCCGATATCCACCACGGCGACGGTTTTCTCCATCCCCTGGTCGTGTATCTGGTCGATCAGCAGCCGGAAAGCGTTTTCCGCCGCGTAGGCTTCGACATCGACCACCCGGGTGTCCAGGCCGCCGCTTTCGACCGCGGCGGTGCGCATGTCGACCGTCTCGGTGCGACACGCCGCCAGCAGCACATCCACGGTATCGGGGTTATTATCCGTTTGCCCCAGCACTTCGAAGTCCAGGCTGACTTCCTCCAGTGGATAAGGGACGTATTGATCGGCCTCGAGCTCGATCTGGGTGTGCATTTCGTCGTCCGAAAGGTTATTCGGCATCGGCACGACTTTGGTAATGACGGAGGAGCCGGCGACGGCCACCGCGGCGCCTTTGATGCGGGCGCCGGAGCGCTTGACGGCCCGGCGCACGGCGTCGCCCACAGCTTCGACGTCCGTGATGTTTTTTTCCACAACTGAATTCGGTGGCAGGGGTTCGACGGCGTAACTTTCTACGCGATAACGGTTCCCATTGCGGCTGAGTTCGAGTAGCTTGACCGCCGAGGAGCTGATGTCCAGGCCCACGACGGGTGGCATTTTCCGTGTAAACAGTTGCGCGATTTGCACCTTAATATCCCTTTAAAACACTGCTATTGCAGCGTATTTGTACTGTTAAGGATTAGAGGACAACACCAAATTGTTGTCAACAAACGGCTCTTTATCCCCTATGGTTCGAATCGAGTTATCGGACGCTTTATACTGAAGTTTAGAAGGCAGCGAGTTTTTTAGTTTGAACCGGGTCACAGCCCGCCAAATTTATGACACTTCCACTTAGACTTTTACGTTTTTTTCTGGCTACCGGCTTCGCCTTTCTGACGGCGGGGGTGGTGGTGCTGGCGGCAGCCTATATCCTCATTGCGCCCGATCTTCCCCCGATTGAGCGGCTGAAAGACGTGCAGCTTCAGGTACCGCTGCGTATTTATAGCGCCGATGGCGACCTGGTTGCCGAATTTGGTGAACAGCGTCGCATACCGGTGCATTACGACGAGTTGCCGCAAGCGGTCATCGACGCCATTCTGGCGACCGAGGACGACCGCTTTTTCGAGCACCCGGGGGTCGACTACCAGGGCCTGGTGCGTGCCGCCGTCGAACTGGTGCGCACCGGCCAGAAGCGCCAGGGGGGCAGCACCATCACCATGCAGGTGGCGCGCAACTTTTTCCTCAGCAGTGAAAAAACCTATTTGCGCAAGCTGACCGAGATTTTTTTGGCTCTGAAGATCGAGCGTTACCTCAGCAAACAGGAAATCCTGGAGCTGTACCTGAACAAGATTTATTTCGGTCAGCGCGCTTACGGTGTGGGCGCCGCGGCGCAAGTCTATTACGGTCTGCCGGTCGATCAGCTGACGCTGGCCCAGGTGGCTATGATCGCCGGTCTGCCCAAGGCGCCGTCGAGTAACAACCCGGTCAGCAACCCCGAGCGCGCCCTGCAGCGGCGCGATCATGTGCTCAGCCGAATGTACATACTGGGGTATATCGATAGCCGGGAATACCAGCAGGCTCTGCTGGAAGTCGATCACGCCAGCCTGCATACCGCCACCATCGGCGTGCAGGCGCCCTATGTGGCGGAAATGGTGCGCGCCTACATGGTCGAGACTTACGGCGAGGCGGCATATCACGTCGGCTACAGCGTCACCACGACGCTGGACAGCGCCCGTCAGCGGGCGGCCAATAGTGCGCTGCGCAATGATCTGCTGGCCTACGACCGACGACACGGATACCGTGGTGTCGAGGCCCACGTCGAGCTGAAGGGGGCCTCTGCCGACAGCTATGCCGAGCTAATGAAGGGCCGATCGACGCTCGCGGGCCTGGAGCCGGCGCTGGTCACCGCGCTCGACAAACAGTCCGCGAGCGTCTTTATAGATGGCCTCGGCACGGTCGAACTCGGCTGGGAGGCGCTGTCCTGGGCGCGTCGGGCGATCTCCGCCAACGCCCTTGGCCCGAAGCCGAAAACCGCCGCCGACGTGCTGGCAGTAGGCGATATCGTCCGTGTGGAACAACAGGCCGATGGCGGCTGGAAACTGGCCCAGCTGCCGCGTGTCGCCGGGGCTCTGGTGTCGCTGCGCCCGCAGGATGGCGCACTACAGGCGCTGGTCGGCGGCTTTGATTTTTTCACCAGCAAGTTCAATCGGGCGGTTCAGGCGCAGCGCCAGCCGGGCTCGAGCTTCAAGCCTTTTGTCTATTCCGCCGCGCTGGCTAAGGGCTATACGCTGGCCAGCGTATTTAACGATGCGCCGGTGGTATTCGACGATGCGTCGCTGGAAACGACCTGGCGGCCGGAAAACTACAGCGGCAAGTTTTACGGGCCGACGCGCATGCGTGAGGCGCTGACGCATTCGCGCAACCTGGTGTCGATTCGTTTGCTGCAGGCGATCGGCGCCGGTTACGCCGCGGACTACGTGCGTCGCTTCGGCTTTCGCGCCGAGCAGGTGCCGCGTGACCTGTCGCTGGCTTTGGGCAGCGGCAGCGCCACGCCGCTGGAGATGGCGCGCGCCTACAGCGTCTGGGCCAATGGGGGCTTTTTTATCCAGCCGTATTTTATTGACGAAATAAAAAACCCCGCTGGCGACACTGTCTATAAGGCCAATCCGGCCGTCGCCTGCCCCGAGTGCGATGACAGCGTCACCGGCGAGTTGCCCGACGAGGCAGCGCCTGCCGCCACACCTTCGATGAGCGTGCCGACGGTCGAAGCGGCTGGTGACGGCGAGCATCAGAGCACCGTGCCCGCCAAGGGCGCCGATACCGCGCCACCGCAGCCGGTCTACGCCAGACGGGTAGTGGATTACGATAATGTCTATCTGATGACCTCGCTGATGAAAGACGTTATCAAGCGTGGCACCGGGCGCCGCGCCATGACCCTCGGGCGCAATGACCTGGCCGGCAAGACGGGCACCACCAACGACCAACGTGACGCCTGGTTCTGTGGCTTCAACACCAATCTGGTGACCACGGTGTGGGTGGGTTTTGATCAGACACAGCCCCTGGGCGCGGGGGAAACCGGAGGCCGGGCGGCCTTGCCGATGTGGATTGAGTACATGAAAACCGCGCTGCGCGACGTGCCGCCTTCCAGCCTGCCACAGCCGGCGGACCTGGTAACGGTGCGCATCGATGCCAAAACCGGCTTGCGCCTGCCGCCCGGCCAGGCCGGCGGGCTGTTCGAGTTGTTCCGCCCCGGGGAAGTGCCGCAGCGTTTCAGTGAGCCGACCTACACCCAGGGCACGCGTACCCCCGGTAGGGGAAGTGCTGAGCCCTTATTCTGATTTCGCGCAGGTAACCAGCAGGTAACACGGTGGGACGGGATCAACAAATGCGGCTGCGCATCGCCCAGGAGGCGGCGCGGCTGATGTCCGAGGAAGGCATCCAGGATTTTTATGCGGCCAAACGCAAGGCCGCCCAGCACCTGGGCGCGCCGGATACCCGCAATATGCCGCGCAACGATGAGATCGAATCGGCGCTGCTGGCGCACCAGCGACTGTTCGGCGGCCCGCAGCAGGGCACGCACCTCAGAAGCTTGCGCGAGGCGGCGCTCCAGGCGATGCGTTTTCTCGCCCCCTTCCGGCCGCGGCTGGTCGGCTCGGTGTTGAGTGGTACGGCTGGGCGTCACGCCGACATCAACCTGCACCTGTTTGCCGACACGGCCGAGGAGGTCAGTCTGTTTCTGCTCGAGCACAGCATCCCCTTTAAGCCGGCGCAGAAACGCCTGCGCATGGGGCGTGACACCTGGCAGGATTTTCCAGCTTATGAGTTTATGGCCGGTGAGCAGCCGGTGGAGCTGGTGGTGTTCGCGCTCGAAGGTCGCCGCGAAGCGCCGCGCAGCCCGGTGGACGGACGGCCGATGCAGCGCGCGCGCATCGAGGAGCTCGAAGCGTTGCTCGCCGATCCGCCCTAGGCGGCCGCGCCGCGAGGTCGGCTCAGAATCCCGCCGCCGGCTGGTAATGCGCCGGGTAGCCGATCCGAGCCACCCCGGAATCGACCGCCGCCCTGGCCACCGCCGGCGGCACGAAGTTCATCAGGCGCGGATCGAAGGGCTTGGGAATGATGTACTCCGGGCCGAAGGCCAGTGCCGGTAACCGGTAGGCGGAGAGAATTTCCGGCAGCACCGGCTCCTTGGTCAACGCCCGCAGCCCGGCCACGGCGGCTTTTTGCATCTCTATGTTAATGGCGCGCGCGCGCACATCCAGGGCGCCGCGAAAAATGAACGGAAAGCCGAGCACATTGTTCACCTGGTTGGGGTAGTCGCTGCGACCGGTGGCCATGATCAGATCCGTGCGTATCTGGTGGGCGAGCTGCGGACTGATTTCCGGGTCCGGATTGGACAGCGCAAAGACGATGGGTTTCGCCGCCATGGCGGCGAGCATATCGCCGGAGACAAGATTGGGCCCTGAGACGCCGATAAACACATCGGCGCCACGCAGCGCATCGGCCAGCGTGAGGCGATCGGTGTCGACGGCGAATTCCTGTTTATACACGTTGAGGTCGTCGCGTGCGGTGCGCACCACGCCGCGCCGGTCGACCATGAGGATGCGCTCGGCGCTGGCACCGAGCTCCTTGAGCAAGCGCATCGAGGCGATACCCGCGGCGCCGGCGCCCAGGCAGACGATGGTGGCTTCGCTCAGCGTTTTTTCTTGCAGCTCCAGGGCATTGAGCAGGCCGGCGCAGATAATGATGGCGGTGCCGTGCTGGTCATCGTGGAACACCGGGATATCGAGGCGCTCGCCCAGCGCGCGCTCGATGTCAAAACAGCGCGGCGCGGCGATGTCCTCCAGATTGATGCCGCCGAAGCCGCCGGCGATGTTGGCCACGGTGTCGACGAACGCTTCAATGTCCTGGGTGCCGACTTCAATATCGAACACATCGACATTGGCAAACCGTTTGAACAGCACCGCCTTACCCTCCATCACCGGCTTGCCGGCCAGGGCGCCGACATCGCCCAGACCGAGCACCGCCGAACCGTCGGTGATCACCGCCACCAGGTTGCCTTTGTTGGTGAAGCGGTAGGCCAGATCGGCGTCGGCTGCGATGACACGCACCGGCTCGGCGACACCCGGCGTGTAGGCCAGCGAGAGTTCCTGCTGGGTGGTGCAGGGCTTGGTGGTCTGCGTGGCGATTTTGCCGGGCAGCGGAAATTCGTGATAGTCGAGGGCGGCTTTTTTCAGGTCTTTAAACATGTCGTCACTCTTACGCTGCAGCCAGGTGGCATCTTAACAGTGTTTGCTCTCGGCACGGTTTGAACAGAGATTAATAGAGGTGCAGATTGGCGGGGTGGCCGATATCCACGCGCAGTTCGCCGCGACTCTGATAGACCCAACCGCGCACTTCCAGCATGCGCCCGATCCACTCGGCCCCCGGTTGCGGCAGGAACCGGTCGCGGTCCTTGCGGGGCACGCGGATGGCGAAACGCCCTTGCAGATTGATCCAGGTGTCGCCGCCGCTCCGGTTGACGCGGGTGACGCGTCCGCGCACCAGTTGGAAGCCGCTGGTGTGCAAGTCGAGCGCGGCGGATTCTTTCGGCTTGCCGGCCTCACCGCGCCAGACGCCGCGTTGTGCCGCGCGCGCCATGGCTTCGGCTTTTTTATCGCACTCGACGTAGCGGGTATCCGGGGGGATGGCGATCAGCCAGCCGAGGCCGGCGCGCAGTAATTCGGCGCTGAGACTGGTGCCGTCTGGCAGCCATAAATAAGCCAGTGTGCGGCCGTGCGGCCCTTTGCGCTGCTCGCCGGGGAGCAGCCTGACCTGATTGCCATGACGGAACAGCAGCTGGCGAAGCCGGTCGCGCGCGCGTAACGCCAGCGGCTGCGCCGGCCGGTCGGCGGTGGCCAGTTCCGGGGTATTGATGCCGATCAGCCGTACCCGGGTGTCATCGTGCAACACCAGCGTGTCGCCGTCGTGCACATAGCGCACCTTGACCCGTTCGGCGTCGGCCGGCGGCCCGCAGTTGTCCGCGAGCGCGCCCGACAGCCAGAGAAAAAGCACAAAAAAGGCGCCGGACAAGGGCGCCTTTTTCCAGCCGGTCGAACCTGTGGGCATCAGGACGACTTGTTGATGCCGTATTTGCGGCGGAAGCGATCAACGCGGCCCCCGGTGTCGAGCATTTTCTGCTTGCCGGTGTAGAACGGGTGGCACTGGGCGCACACTTCGATAGTCAGGTCGTGGCCAACCGTGGAGCGGGTCTTGAAGCTGTTGCCGCAACTGCAGTTGACGGTGATTTCTTCGTATGCCGGATGGATGTCTGCTTTCATGCCGATTGCCTCGAAAAATGTTCAGGCGCCGTCGGGGGTCCGATTCCGGCCGCCTGCCGAAAGGCAGCAAATGTTACGCCAAAGCAGCCTTTGCAGCAAGACCCGGCAATGCTGAGCTGACTGCGCGGGTCTTCAGCGGGGACGCTGGAATTCCAGCACCTGAGCTCGGGGCGGTGGCTCGAAACGGCCTTGGCCGACCTGTTCCAGTGTGTCGCGCAGCCCACCGGGACCGACCAGAGAGTCCCACATCATTTCGCTGAGCTTGATACAGGCGGCCATGGGATTGGCGGCCCGGTCGCGCACCCGGTCGATTTTCCACTGCAGGCAGCGCATGCGCGCCTGCCGCTCGGGCGGCAGGCGCTCGATCGCGGCCTCTACGGCCGCGGCCCGCTTGGCTTCGAAGGCGGCCGGATCGGTTTTCGCCAGTGCGGCCCACTGATCAAATTCGATCAGGTTTTCGCCGGGTCTGTGGTTTGGGGTTTTTAATTCTTGCATAGCACTGGTCTCCGCCGGCTGATGAGGTTGTACACCTTATGTTTATTGTCGTGTTCGGACCGAGAATAGCACAGCTTTTAAGGTTGCCAATAACCTACCGCGTTTAAGAAATAAATCATTGTATTTAAAGATAAATATCTGAATTTTCAGGGGTGGTTGAGGGGGCTCCAGACGCCAATCGAGGTCAATTTCTTACAAATTCACGGCACAAAATCAGTCGGGTGCCGGTTTTTCGACACACTGCATTTCAATGACTTGGCAGGGCTGTGGAGTTCGACGCCAATTATTCGGCGCGCTGACCGACTCGGGGGCTGAAGCAAATGTCGCCGCGGGGGGGGCGTGATGGGCGTGTGGTCACTCGTCGTTGCGCTGTGCCCGCACGCTGAGCAGGTTGCCTTCGTGGTCTACCGACAGCGCGATCTCGATCGGCTGGCAGCAGACCGCGCAGTCTTCAATGTAAGCCTGGTCGCCGGCCGAGCAATCCGCCTCGGTGTCGAAGCCCTCACCGCAGTAGGGGCAGTCAATCCTGATGGTTTCGAGCATGCGCCACTCCTTCACAGCTTCACAGGAAGCGTTGTATCAAATCGTCCAGATAGCGCCAGCCCTGTACGGTGTGGCGCACGCCCTGCTCGGTCACACTCAGCAGGCCGTCGTCCGCGGCCTGTGTCAGCACCGGCATAATCTGTTGCGCCTCCAGGCCGCAGGCCGCGCTGAATTCGCTGAGCGTGAAGCCCTCATTGAGGCGCAGGCGATTGAGGGCGAACTCGAACACCGCCTCGCGGCTGTCCAATTGGCGCCGGCCTTCGCTACAGGCCTCGCTACCCGCGCTGGCCAGATAGTCCCGCGGGTTGCGCTTTTTGCTGTAGCGCTGAATGACGCCGCGGCCACCGTCGGTGACTTTGCCGTGGGCGCCGGCGCCGATACCGATATAGTCACCAAAGCGCCAATAGTTCAGATTGTGGCGGCAGCGCCGCGCTTCGCGCGCCCAGGCCGATACTTCATACTGAGTATAGCCGCGAGCGGCCAGCCGTGAGCGCCCGCTTTCCTGCATCGCCCATGTCAGCTCGTCGTCGGGTAGCGGCGGCGGCTGGTGGAAAAAGGGCGTGTTGGGTTCCAGCGTCAGCTGATACCACGACAGGTGTGTCGGTTGCAGGTCGAGCGCGGTCTCCAGGTCGATCATCGCCTGGTCGAGGCTCTGTTGCGGCAGGCCGAACATGAGGTCGAGATTGAGGTTGTCGAAGCCGGCGGCGCGCGCCGCCTGTACTGCGTGCTGTGCTTCGCCGGCGCTGTGGATGCGCCCCAGCGCCTGCAGTTGCGGCGCGCTGAAACTCTGCACGCCGATGGACAGGCGGTTGACGCCGGCCTGGTGGTAGCCGGCGAACTTTTCCTGCTCGGCACTGCCCGGGTTGGCCTCCAGGGTAATCTCGGCGCCGGGGCTCAGCGGCACCCGGGCGCGCACGCCGCTGAGCAGTCGCTCGATGGCCGCGGCGGAAAACAGACTGGGCGTACCGCCGCCCAGGAACAGACTCTGGACGGTGCGCCCCCAGACCGCAGGCAGTTCCTGCTCGAGGTCTTTCAGCAGGGCGTCGACATAGGCCTGTTCGGGCAGTGCCCCGCCGAGGGTGTGGGAATTGAAGTCACAATACGGACATTTGCGCGTGCACCAGGGGAAGTGAATGTACAGCGACAGGGGCGGCGGCGCGGCAAAAGAAAACATCTCAGCGGCGCAGGGCCCGGACCAACTGCTGCAGCGCCTGGGCGCGGTGACTGAGGCGGTTTTTGACCGCGGGCGGCAGTTGCGCCGAGGAGCAGCCTTGTTGCGGCACGTAGAACACCGGGTCGTAGCCAAACCCGTTGTCGCCCTGGGCCGCGTGCAGAATGCGGCCTTCCCAGGTGCCCTGACAAATCAGCGGCGTCGGGTCCGCGGCGTGGCGCAGAAAGACAATCAGGCACTGGAAGCGCGCCGTGCGTTGCTCCTCGGCAACTCCCTCCAGATCGGCCAGCAGTTTGTCGAGATTGGCCTGGTCGTCGGCGCCGGGCCCGGCGTAACGCGCCGAATAGATGCCGGGCGCGCCGGCCAGCGCGTCGACTTCCAGCCCGGAATCGTCGGCGATCGCCGGCAGGCCGGTGTGGGCGGCCGCCTGGCGCGCCTTGAGCAGAGCGTTTTCGACGAACGTCTGCCCGGTTTCTTCGGCTTCTTCCACGCCGAGCGCACGCTGAGGGGTTACCTCGAAGCCGCTTTCGGCCAGCAGCTGATTGAATTCGCGCAGCTTGTCGGCGTTGTTGCTGGCCAGCACAATGCGCCCGGTCATGCTAACGGGGCTTGCAGCGCGGCGCGCTGGCAGACGCAGAGTTCGCCGATGCCTTTGCGCGCCAGGGCCAGCATCTGCTGCATTTCGCTTTCGCTGAACGGGTGGCCCTCGGCGGTGCCCTGCACCTCGATGAACTGGCCGCTATCGGTCATCACTACGTTCATATCGGTTTCGGCATTGGCATCTTCGGCGTAATCCAGATCGAGCACCGGCGTGCCCTTGTAGATGCCGACCGATACCGAGGCCACCGAGCCGGTCAGTGGGTTGGTCTTCAACTGGCCGTCGGCCAGCAGCTTCTCGATCGCCTCGGCGAGTGCGACGAAGCCACCGGTGATGCTGGCGGTACGCGTGCCGCCGTCGGCCTGGATGACGTCGCAGTCCACGGTGATGGTGCGCTCGCCGAGTTTTTTCATATCCACCACGGCGCGCAGGGAGCGGCCGATCAGCCGCTGGATTTCCATGGTGCGGCCACCTTGCTTGCCGCGCGCCGCCTCGCGGCCCATGCGCTCGGTGGTGGCGCGCGGCAGCATGCCGTACTCGGCGGTGACCCAGCCCTGGCCTTTGCCGCGCAGAAATGGCGGCACGCGGTTCTCGACACTGGCGTTGCACAACACACGGGTGTGACCGAATTCCACCAGCACCGAGCCTTCGGCGTGCATGGTGTAATTACGGGTGAGGCTGGCGGGGCGCATCTGGTCCGGGGCGCGATTACTGGGACGCATGGGAATTCCTTGGCTGATGGGTGGGTCGGGGCGGGCATTATAGCGGTTCGCGCCGCGTTGACGAGGCGCTGGGCGCCCCGGGAACGGTGGGGCAGGTTATTTTTTCATTTCGCCGGCGTAGTCGAGCATCGCCCGGTGTATATCGGCAATCGCCCGTTGCACCGGGTCGGCCGGCTCGGCGGGTGGAGCGCGGGGGGGCACGGCGTCGGCCTCCGGGCTCGGTGTCGGAGGGGATTCGGGGGCCAGCCAGCGCAGGGCGGCCAGACTGATGTTGTCGCTGTGCGGGTAACTGGCGAGATCCGCTTCGTCGGCCAGTTGGTTAAGGCGCGCGCCGAGCGCCTCGGGCTGTTGCGGCAGGTCGCACAGGCGGGATTCGTCCAGCGCCGCCCACAGCCCGTCGGAACACAGCAGCAGCGTGTCGCCGGCGCGCAGCGTGGCATCGCCAAAGGTGATTTTTGGCAACCCCGGTTCGCCCCCCAGGCAGCGGCTGACGGTGTTCCGCAACGGGTGATTGCGAAGCGCGCGATCGGTCAGCAGCCCATTCTGCACCATCTCTTCGACCGGTGTGTGGTCGCGGGTGCGGCTGAGCACCCGGGCGTCGCGGATTAAATACAAACGGCTGTCGCCGAGGTGAGCCCACCAGGCCTGGGCACCCGAGACCAGGCAGGCCACGCAGGTGGTGCGCGGGCGCAGCGGCGGTTGCTGGGCGTTGCCGGTGTCGAAGACCTCGAGGTGAGCATGATTGAGGGCCTGCTCGAGGAACGCCTGCGGCGCACAAATCGGGCCGGGGCAGCTGAGAAAGCTGCGCCGCAGGCTGTCGATGGCGGTCTGCGCCGCCAGTTCGCCCCGGGCGTGGCCGCCCATGCCGTCGGCCACCACCAGCAGCGTTCCCCAGGGGCGCTCGAGCAGCAGGCAGCGGTCCTGATTGTTACTGCGGTTCCCCAGGCGATTGGTCCATGCGGTGACAGTCGGCATCGTCACACCCTGCCCAGCAACGCATCGGTAAGGCGAGCGAAGGCCGAACGCGGTTCGGCCGGTTCCGGCGTGGTGTCGGCGCTCAGCGCGGCGCGGAATTCGGCCACCTGCTGTGGACGCAGCTCCGGGTCGACCTCCATGGCCCAGTCGATGGCGCGCAGCAGATTGTCGGCGTAGCGCCCGCGAAAGGCGAACTGCGCCGGCTTGAGGGTATCGTTGTCATAGCGCAGATGGGCATTGAGCGGCGGGCGACCCTCGATACAGGCGCGCATGGTCGCGCCAATGGCATACAGATCGGTCCAGGGACCCACGTAGCCCCGGCTGTCGTACTGCTCGACGGGCGAGAAGCCGGGGCTGATGACCTGGCCGGGCTGCTCCTGGCGGCTCTGCGGAAAACCGTGTACGGCGCCAAAATCCAACAGCAGGGGTTGGCCGCCGTGCTGGATATGCACGTTGCCGGGTTTGATATCGAGGTGCAGCAGATCGTTGGCGTGGATCAGCTCCAGGCCGTCGAGCAGCGGTGGGAACACGGTGCGCAGGAAGCGCTCACTGAGACCCCCGCGGTGGGTGGTCAGGTAATGCTGGAGGTTTTCTCCTTCCTGGTACTCCATCACCATGTAGACGGTGCCGTTGGCCTGGAAGAAGTTGAACACATCGACAATATTGGTGTGCTTGAGGGTCGCCAGGGTACTGGCTTCCTGGAAGAACAGCTTGCGCCCGCGCTTGAAGCGACCCTCGGTATCGGCGCTGCTCGCCACCACCTGGCCGCGTTCGTCGCGCCGGGCGAGCTTGTTGGGAATGTATTCCTTGATGACCACGCGGCGGTTGTTGTTGAGCTGCCGGGCACGGTAAACGACGCTGAAACCGCCCCCGCCGAGTGTCTTTTCCAGCAGGTAACCGTCCAGCTGCGTGCCGGCTTTCAGGCTGTCTAGCTTTTTGCCCATGATCCTCTAGACTGTCGCCCTACAGTAGGTGGTTGATTGGCGAAATTCGTTACAAAAACATATTCTTGCAATATGGGCATAGCGGCACAGAAACGGAGTGACTTGAGATGATCCGCAGTATGACGGCGTTTTCACGCAGCCAGGATGAGTCGGCCGGGGCCGACCTGACCTGGGAGCTGCGTTCTGTAAACCATCGTTATCTGGAGGTTTTCGTGCGCCTGCCGGACGAGCTACGCGGCCTCGAGCCGCTGGTGCGCGAACGGGTCAGTGCACGGTTGGGGCGGGGCAAGCTCGAGTGTGTGCTGCGCTGTCGCTGGGCACCGCGCCAGGCGGCGGACCTGGAGCTGGACCATGAGCGGCTCAAGGGTGTGTTGGAAGCCTGTCGGGAGATCGAGACCCGCTCGGCGGAGGCGACTTCACCGGGGGTCATGGAATTGCTGCGCTGGCCGGGCGTGGTGTGCGAGCCGGAGCCCGATACCGGCGCGGCGCAGCAGCCGGCGTTGTTGCTGCTGGATCGCGCGCTGGATGAATTGGTGGCGACCCGCGAGCGCGAGGGCGCACAGATCAAATCGCTGCTGACGGCGCGACTGGACGGCATCGAGGCGCAAGCCGCGCGGGCGCGAGAGCGCCTGCCCGAGGTAAAGCGAAAAATGCGTGAAAAGCTCGAAGCCCGGCTGGCCGAGCTGCTGGAGAAGGTCGACCGGGATCGCCTGGAGCAGGAGCTGGTGTTGCTGGCGCAGAAAATGGATATCGACGAGGAGTTGGATCGGCTCGAGGGGCATGTGGCGGAGGCGCGCCGGGTGCTGGAGCGCGACGAGCCGGTGGGTCGGCGGCTGGATTTTCTGATGCAGGAGTTCAACCGCGAGGCGAACACACTCGGCTCGAAGTCGGCGGACAGCGAGACCACGGCGGTGGCGGTGGAGCTGAAGGTGTTGATCGAGCAGATGCGCGAGCAGGTGCAGAATGTTGAGTAAGGGGGCGGAGGCGCCGGGCGTGGTGGAGATACCTGACTGGCTTAGGGCGCAAGCGCATGCGCTTGTCAGCTCTCTCCACCACGCCCGGCGCTTCAGCGGGTATGGCAGCTTTTTGCTCGGAGGAACCCGTTCAGGCGTGTATCCGCGGCAGGCGGGGCGCCAGCGGGAGCTGTCATGATCGGTACCTTATATATTATTTCGGCGCCTTCGGGGGCCGGCAAGACCAGCTTGGTCAAGGCGCTGCTGGAGCGCCTTGAGGGCGTGTCGGTGTCGGTCTCGCACACCACACGGGCCCCGCGCCCGGGTGAGCGCAATGGGATCGATTATCACTTTGTCGACCGCGAGCGCTTCGAGGCGCTGGTGGCCGCCGGGGAGTTTCTGGAGCACGCGCAGGTATTCGATAACTTTTACGGCACGGCGCGCGCTACGCTGGTGGAGCGGCTGGAAACCGGCGAGGACGTGATTCTGGAGATCGACTGGCAGGGCGCGCGCCAGGTCTTCAGTGCTTTTCCCGAGGCGCTTAAAGTGTTTATTCTGCCGCCGAGCCGCAAGGCGCTGGCGCGGCGCCTGGAGGCGCGCGGGCAAGACAGTGCGGAGGTCATCCAGCGGCGCATGAACGAGGCGCTGAGCGAAATGCGCCACTATGAGGAATACCACTACCTTATTTTCAATGATGATTTCGCCACCGCGCTGGGTGAACTGGAAGCGCTGTTTCGTGCCCAACGGCTGCGCTGCGAGCCGCAGAGCCGGCGTTATGCCGTTGAATTACAGGGCTTGCTGGAATCCGCGGACTGATTGCCGTACACTTGCAGGCCGAAAATAACCCAGCAGCACAGGTTTCAATATGGCACGCGTCACGGTAGAAGATTGTCTCGACAAGGTGGATAACCGCTTCCAACTGGTGCTGGTGGCGACCAAGCGCGCCCGCCAACTGGCGCGCGGCACGCAGCCGTTCGTCGAGTGGGAAAACGACAAACCCACGGTGGTGGCGCTACGCGAAATCTCCGAAGGGTATATCAGCCCCTCGATACTCGACGAAAAACCCGAAGAAGTGTCGCTGGACGATATGCCGGCGCTGCTCGAAAACCTGGAGAAGAACGGCGATCTGATGCCAGGGCCGAACCATACCGGGCGATAATCCACAGACATGCTTGCCCCGAAAAGCCGTTTCCGGTGCCGCCGGAAACGGCTTTTTATTTGCGGCAAGAGGGTTTTCGCCTATGATTTGATCGCAGGCGTTGACGACGATATGAGAGGCATGGCAAACCCCGCACCGCTACACAACGATGACGCGCCGCGTTATCTGATCAGTGATCTGATGGATCTGCTGGAATCCTATCTGGAGCCCGAGCAGGTGCGGGAGGTCTATCGCGCCTATTTGTTTGGCGCCGAAGCCCACGAAGGCCAGCACCGTATTTCCGGCGAGCCGTACATTTTTCACCCTATTGAGGTGGCGCGCATTCTTGCCGGCATGCACATGGACGCCTCGAGCATTATCGCCGGCATCCTGCACGATGTGATCGAAGACACCGGCACGCCCAAGGATGCGGTGGTCGCCGAGTTTAACGAAGAGATCGGCGAGCTGGTCGATGGCGTCAGCAAGCTCACGCAGATCAAATTTGAAAGTCAGGCCGAGGCGCAGGCGGAAAACTTCCGCAAAATGATGCTGGCCATGGTCAAGGATCTGCGCGTGATATTGGTGAAACTCGCCGACCGCCTGCATAACATGCGCACGCTGGGCGTGATGCGCGCCGACAAGCGCCGGCGCATTGCCCGCGAAACCCTGGAAATCTATGCCCCGATCGCCAATCGTCTTGGCATGAACCAGATCCGCCTGGAGCTCGAAGAGCTGGGCTTTGCCGCGATGTACCCGATGCGCTACCGGGTGCTGAGCGAAGCGGTGCGCCGCGCGCGCGGCAACCGCAAAGAGGTTCTGAACAAAATCGAGACGGCCATCCAGCAGCGCCTGGATCAGGAGAACCTGCATTGCCGTTTGCTGAGCCGCGAAAAACACCTTTATAGCCTGTACAAGAAAATCCGCAGCCGCGTCGGTTCGTTCAACGAAATCTATGATGTGTATGCGTTTCGCGTGGTGGTCGATTCAGTGGATACCTGCTACCGGGTGCTGGGCATGATGCACAACCTGTACAAGCCGGTACCGGGCAAGTTCAAGGACTATATCGCCATCCCCAAGGCGAACGGCTATCAGTCGCTGCACACCGTGCTGTTCGGGCCCTACGGCGTGCCGATCGAAGTGCAGATCCGCACCGATGACATGGACCGGGTGGCCGAGTCGGGGATTGCCGCGCACTGGCTGTACAAGAGCAACAGCGACAAGGGCGGTGGCAACAACGCCCAGACGCGCGCGCGAGAGTGGTTGCGCGAGCTGCTGGAGATGCAGCGCCACGCCGGCAATTCGCTGGAGTTTCTGGAGAACGTCAAGATCGATCTGTTTCCCGACGAGGTCTATGTGTTCACGCCCGCTGGCGACATTCTGGAGTTACCGCGCGGCGCGACCGCAGTGGATTTTGCCTATGCCGTGCACACCGATGTCGGCAACACCTGCATTGCCGCCAAGGTCGACCGGCGTTTGGCGCCGCTGCGCACACCGCTGTTGAACGGGCAGAAGGTGGAAGTCATCACCGCCACCGGCGCGCACCCCAATCCTGCCTGGCTTAACTTCGTCAGCACCGCCAAGGCACGTTCCAACATTCGTCATTATCTGAAAAATCTGCAGCAAGACGAAGCGATCGAGCTCGGCCAGCGCATGACCGATAAGGCGCTGCACAGCCTCAACACCAGCCTTGACGCCATTGCGGACGAAGAGCTCGAGCGGGTGATGACCGAGAGCGGCTTCAAGTCGCGCGAGGCCATGTACGCCGACATCGGCCTGGGTAACCGCACGGCGATGCTGATGGCGCGCCGGCTGGCACCGGCCGGCGAGGACGAACAGGTCGCGGCGAGCGGTGACAGCCAGCCGCTGGCGATCCGTGGCACCGAGGGCATGGTGGTGCATTTCGCGCGTTGCTGCCGACCGATTCCCGGCGACAAAATCGTCGGCTTCATCAGCTCGGGGCGTGGCCTGGTGATCCACACCGAGTCGTGTAAAAACCTCGGCGAACTGCGCAGCCGCCCCGACAAGTGGATTGATGTCGAGTGGCAGCCAGGCATCGAGGGCGAGTTCCCCGCCGAGATTCGCGTCGATGTGACCAACCAGAAGGGCGTGCTGGCGACCATCGCCGCAGAGATTTCCGAAACCGGCTCCAACATTGAAAACGTGTCGATCGAAGAGCGCGACGGTCTGGACACGGCGCTGAACTTCACCGTGACGGTAAAAAACCGTCAGCACCTGGCCAAAGTGATGCGCTGCATCCGTCAGTTGCCCAATGTCATGCGCATCAGCCGCAGCAAACACTAGTCAGCCACAAGGAGCACACATGCCACGCAGGGTCATCCATACCGACAAGGCGCCGCAGGCCATCGGCACTTACTCGCAGGCCGTGCAGGTCGGCGACAGCGTTTACCTCTCGGGCCAGATTCCGCTGGTGCCGGAAACCATGGAATTGGTCGAGGGCAATATGGAAGCGCAGATTCGCCGGGTGTTCGATAACCTGGCGGCGGTGGCGGTAGCAGCCGGTGGCAGTCTGGCTGACATCGCCAAGCTGAATATCTTTCTCGCCGACCTGGCGCACTTCCCGCTGGTCAACCAGGTGATGGCCGATTATTTTCAGGAACCCTACCCGGCGCGCGCCGCGGTCGGCGTCGCCAGCCTGCCCAAAGGCGCGCAGGTGGAGATGGATGCCGTCCTGGTGCTGGGCTGACGCGCGCCCGGCAGTGGCCCGCGGCGCGGTGCGGCGATGAGCGGCGCGGCTGAGCGCAGCGGCGATAAGCGTCCGGCGCAAACGCTCGACGCCCTGCCGGTGGCGGCGCTGCGCGGGGTAGGACCCCGCTCCGCGGAGAAACTGGCCGGCTTCGGCCTGGAGACGGTACAGGATATCCTGTTTCATCTGCCGCGCCGCTACGAAGACCGCACTCGCATCGTTCCGATCGGCCGGTTGCGCAGCGGCGACCATGCCGTCATCGAGGCGGATGTGGACCTGGCCGAAGTCAAATTCGGCAAACGCCGCAGTCTGCTGGTGCGGGTCAGCGACGGCAGCGGTTCGCTGCTGTTGCGCTTCTTTCATTTCAGCCGCGCCCAGCAACAGAACTTTGCGCGTGGCGCGCGACTGCGCATCTATGGCGAGGTGCGCCGCGGACCGGCCATGGCCGAGATGGTGCATCCGGAGTATCAGCGTCTCGCCGAAGATGAGCGCCTTGCGGTCGAAGAACGTCTGACGCCTATCTATCCGACCACCGAAGGCCTGCACCAGCTGACGCTGCGCAAGCTCGGCGAACAGGCGGTGGACATGCTGCAGCCCGGCCGACTGAACGAATGGCTGCCCGATGGGCTGCTGGCACAACTGGACTTCACCGACCTGCTGTCGGCCCTGCGTTACGTGCACCGTCCGCCGCCAGACGCCGATGTCACGGCGCTGGAAGAAGGCGTGCACCCCAGTCAGCAGCGCCTGGCGTTCGAAGAGCTGCTGGCTCACCACCTGAGCCTGCGCCGCGTGCGCCTGCGCGCGCGACATCTGCAGGCCGAGCCGCTGGTGACGCGCAGCCAACTGTTGCAGGCTTTCTTTGCGCAGTTGCCATTCGAACTGACCGACGCGCAACGCCGGGTGATCGACGAACTGCTGGCCGATCTGGCGCAACCCCACCCGATGATGCGCCTGGTGCAGGGCGATGTCGGTTCGGGCAAAACCGTGGTGGCAGCCGCGGCCGCCATCCAGGCGGTGAGCTGCGGCTGCCAGGTGGCCGTCATGGCGCCCACGGAACTGCTGGCCGAACAGCACTTCAGTAACTTCGAGGGCTGGTTCGCCAGCCTGGGCGTCAAGGTCGGCTGGCTGTCGGGCAGGGTCAAGGGCAAGGCGCGCCGACAGGTGCTGGAGGCGTTGGCGGGCGGCGAGCTGCAGATGGTGATCGGGACCCATGCGCTGTTTCAGGACGACGTCGCCTTCCGGCGGTTGGCATTGGTAGTCATCGACGAACAACACCGCTTCGGTGTGCACCAGCGGCTGGCTTTGCGCGACAAAGGCCGCGCCGGGGACAGCGTGCCGCACCAGTTGATCATGACCGCCACGCCCATTCCGCGCACCCTGTCGATGGCCCTGTACGCCGACCTGGATGCGTCGGTCATCGACGAACTGCCACCCGGCCGCACACCGGTGCAGACCGTCGCCATTTCCGAAAACCGTCGGGCGGAAGTGGTGCAGCGCGTGCGCCAGGCCTGCGGCGAAGGTCGACAGGTCTACTGGGTCTGCACCCTGATCGAAGAATCCGAATCGCTGCAATGCCAGGCGGCCGAAGACACCGCCACGGCACTGGCCGAGGCCCTGCCGGAACTGAGCGTGGGGCTGGTGCACGGGCGCATGAAAGACAGCGACAAAACCCGGCGCATGGCTGAGTTCAAGCGCGGTGACATCGACCTGCTGGTGGCCACCACCGTCATCGAAGTGGGCGTGGACGTACCCAATGCTTCGCTGATGATCGTGGAAAACGCCGAACGCCTGGGCCTGTCGCAGCTGCATCAGCTGCGCGGTCGGGTGGGGCGCGGCAGCGCGCAAAGCAGCTGTGTGCTGATGTATCGCGCGCCGCTGTCGAAAATGGCGCGCAAACGCCTGGCCGTGATGCGCGAAAGCAACGACGGCTTCGAGATCGCCCGCCAGGACCTGGAACTGCGCGGCCCCGGCGAAGTGCTGGGCACCCGCCAGACCGGCATGATGGCCTTTCGCATCGCCGACCTGCTGCGCGACCGGCCGCTGGTGGACAAAGTGGAAGCCGCCGCCGAACAACTGCTGGACAAGTATCCCGAGCGCGTCGGGTCGATCATCCGCCGCTGGCTGGGGCACGCCCCGCGCTACGGTCAGGTCTGAGCCAGCGCCTGTAAGGGGCTGCGCACCGCGTGGCCGCCGCGCTTGCGCACGTGGGTGTAAATCTGCGTGGTCTTGACATCCTTGTGGCCGAGCAGATCCTGAACCGTGCGGATATCGTAGCCGTCTTCCAGCAGGTGCGTGGCGAACGAGTGCCGAAAGGTATGGCAGTTGCCGTGTTTTTCAATACCGGCCGCCGCCATCGCCTGTCTGACCGCCCGACGAACGCTGGTTTCGAAAATATGATGGCGCTTGTCGCGCCCCGACAGCGGGTCGGGCGAGCGCTGATTGGCGGCAAACAGAAATTGCCAATGCAGGCTGCGGGCCTGGCCGGGGTACTTGCGGGCCAGCGCATACGGCATCTGCACTTCACCGAAACCCTCCGCCAGATCCTGCTCATGGATCAAGCGAACCCGGTTGACGGCAAGCCCGATCTCGGACACCAGCGCAGCCGGAAGAATCGTCACGCGGTCCTTATTGCCCTTGCCCTGGCGGACGACAATCGCCAGCCGCTCACAATCAATATCCTTGATGCGCAGGCGCAGTGTTTCCATCACCCGCAACCCGCTGCCATACATCAGCCCCACCATCAGCCGGTACGGTTGCTGCAGCTTCGGCAGTATGGCAGCCACTTCGGCCCGCGAGAACACCACCGGCAGCCGCCGGCTGCGTTTGGCGCGAATCACATCTTCGATGCGATCGATCTTTACATCGAGCACCTTGTTGTAGAGAAAAACGATGGCGTTGAGCGCCTGATTCTGCGTGGAGGCGGACACTTTTCTCTGCACAGCCAACCAGGTAAGAAAGGCTGAGACATCGCGCGCGCCCAGCTCGCGTGGGTGCCGGCAGCGATGAAAGCGGATAAAAAACCGGATCCAGTAACAATAGGCTTTTTCTGTCATCCGGCTGTAGTGCAAAGCGCGCACCGTATGACGCACACGATCCATGAGGCGTATTTCGGTCATCTGCCACTCCTTGGCGTAGTACTGTAAATATAAACAGGTATATTGAAACCGAGCTGACGGGGGAAATCAAGTGGCCCGGTCGTATAACGGCCTAAATATACGACACCGGCCCCATTTTTCCCGCCATTTCAGTCGCTTGTTCCGCCCGTATATCTAAAATCGGGAGAGTGATAACGAGCACTTGGTCGTTAATAGCGAAAACCCGCCGTTATCCGAGCGCCTGCCCTTTAGTTAGTGATTTGCGAGCCCGCTAAAATAAGAGTAATAATTACAACTAATAAGAAGATAGGACGGGAGAAAGGAAATAATGATAACGAGCACCTGGTCTTTTTTGCAGAAATTTCCGTGGATGAGCATGCGCATGCTTGGTGAATCTTCATATCAAGCGTGTGCCCGCTATGTGTAGTTGGACAAATTAAAAGGAAGGAAGAGTACCCGCGTTGACAGGAAGTCATGCGCGCCCTTTAAAGCATAGCCCACCGGAGGTGATCGTATGGAAGCGACGCTGCAGAACATTTTTCGACTGGGGTTTGATCGTTACCGG
>JASBSN010000073.1 GCA_030148915.1 Thiogranum sp. | reverse complement strand
CGATGCCGCACAATCGCCGGGCGGCGGGGGTGATTATTGTGATTTGGATGCTGGCGGCGACCGGGCTGATATGGTGGCTCTGGCGGGGACGATAAATGCTTTACTATGTGATAAAAATTGCCATCACCACCGGGTTGATTGTGGCCATCTCTGAAATCGCCAAGCGCAGTTCGTTCATCGGCGCGGTACTGGCCTCCGTTCCTTTGGTCTCGGTGCTGGCGATGCTCTGGCTGTATGTCGACACCCGGGATGTGGTAAAAGTCAGCGCCCTGGCCAGCAGCGTTTTCTGGCTGGTGCTGCCGTCGCTGGCTTTATTTATCAGCTTACCGCTGCTGTTGAAGCAGGGGCTGAATTTTTATCTGAGCATGAGCCTGTCGGTCGGCATTACGGTCGGCTGTTACTGGCTGATGGTGACGCTGCTGAACCACTACGGGATCAAGCTGTAAGATGGTGGGTATTCAACCCGAGCCCAAACGCGTGTTGCGCGACCCGGTGCTGTTGCTGGCTTTCGGCTTTGGCTCGGGTCTCGCGCCGAAGGCGCCAGGCACCGCGGGGACGCTGGCCGCCATACCGCTGTATCTCGTACTGAGCCCGTTTTCGCTGCCGGTGTATCTGGCCGTGCTGCTGGTTATGGTGATTGCCGGTATTTGGCTCTGTGGCAGTGCGGCGGCGCGGTTGGGTACGCACGACCACCCGGGTATTGTCTGGGATGAAATGGCCGGTTACCTGTTGACCATGATCGCCGCCAGTGGCAGTTGGTGGAGCGTGGTGGCGGGCTTTGTGCTGTTCCGCCTGTTCGATATCTGGAAACCCTGGCCCATCGGTCTGGTGGATCGCAGGGTTGCCGGCGGTGCAGGCATTATGGTGGACGACTTGCTGGCAGCAGTACCTGCTGCGGTGGGTGTAGCGTTGCTGGAGTGGCTTGTCGGCTAGTAGAGCTGACAACCGCCATCGGTGGATGGCGATTGTCAGCGCAATGGCAAAAGCTCAGTCTGACTTCTGTTTGGCTTTCTCTGACTTTTCTTTACCCTCTGACTTTTCCTCGCGATCGTCATCCTGACGATCCCCGTCCTGGTCGCCCATGACCGCCTCGACGGGCAGCGCCAGCACCCAGCCCCAGGAGTTGCCGATATACAGCGTATCGCCCAGCACGGTCGGGTGGTTGTAGGTAAACGCGCCGCCGACGTGGTAACGATTCAGCAAGGTGCCTTTACGCGCATCGAAGGTCAGCAAGTCCTCGCCCACCGGCTGGATGAGGCGCGAGTGTTTGATCACCACGCCCGGTCCCCAGCTCGGCTTGCCCGGTGTGCCTGCTACCGGTGTCTGCCACAGCACGGCGCCGTTGCGCACGTCGAGCACGGTGAGCGACTGGCCCAGCGGGTCGTTGAGGAACACCGAGTTATTGTCGATCACCGGTGTCGAACCCACAAACCCGTAGGGTGCCTCGGCGCTCGACAGCTCGTGGGTCCAGACGATGGCGCCGGTACCGGCGTCCAGCGCGAAGGCGGTCAGCACGGCGGTGCCGTCGGTGGTGTCCGGTCCGACCAGTACGGTGCTGACGACCAAACCACGTTTCTGATCGACCGCCGGTGAGACCGCCGAGAAGCCGGTGACGTAGGTGCCGGGCAGCGTCTGGCTCCAGAGTACGGCGCCGGTGCTGAGATCGATGCCGACAAACTCATCGGGCATGGCCTTGCCGACCACCATCACCGCCGACTGCTTGCCGGGCCGACGATAGATGTTGGCCGATGAAATGGCGTTGAAGCCACCGAGATTGACCTTCGGCGAGCCGACATCATCCATCAACGCCGACACCGGTGCGCCGGTATTGGCATTGATCGCCCAGAGTTGTCCGTCGCCGGCCACCCAGTACAGATTGCCCTTATTGTATAAGGGCGTCATGGCACTGGTGGCGCCGTCGGTGTAGAAGGTCCATTTTTCCACGCCGGTCTTGGGGTCCAGTCCGGTCACGTGCTCGAAGCTGCCACCGAGCTGCGTGTTGGGGGAATCGGACTTGAACGCCGAGGTGGAACCCAGCGGGAACTGCGCATCACCGGCACTGACGACGACCGTATTGGGGGTGACCAGCGGCTGGCCGAAGTTGGCGTTAATGGTGCGATAGCGCCAGATCAGTTTGCCGGTCACGCCATTCAGCGCATTGACGGTGTAGCTGTCGCTGCCCACATAGGCGATACCGTTAACCGGTGTCACCCCGGTGCCGACGCCAAAGGCCAGATGCGTCATATGGGTGGCAATTTCGGTGCCGAAGATCGCCTCGTCACGGGGCGGGGCATCGAGCGCAATGGCGTCGTTCAGTGCGGTGCGCCACTTGACGTCTTCCGGCCCCTTGACGGCGAACGCATTATTGTCCTGTCCGCCGGCGTAGGCCAGCCAGGTCGAGGGGAAACGCGCTGCCTGGCGTTTGCTCGGCAGTGCCGTCGGATCGAAGAAAGTCGGCTGCTGCGCGGGGATCGGATGTGGCGGCGGGAACGGCCGCTGACCGAAGCCCGGCGAACTCATCAGGTAGTCGAGTGGCGCGGCGAACACCCACCCCGACAGGGCGCCCAGGTAGACCATATTGCCGACCACGGCGGGCTGATTGACGGCAAAGGCCGAAAAGGTGCCGGGTGTTTCGAAATCATTCAGGATGGCCCCGGTGGCGGCGTCGAAGGTGCGGATATCGCGGCCTTCAACATGCAGGACCTTGCCGTCGATATAAATGCCGGCGGCGTGCGGGCGATGGCGCTGGTTGGGCGCGTCGTCGGGCTCCTGCAGGCTGGTGGCCCAGAGCAA
>JASBSN010000002.1 GCA_030148915.1 Thiogranum sp. | reverse complement strand
GGCAGCGCAAGCGGCGCATACACCCACGGCGTCTACCTCGCGCCATGACCCTGCTTCGGTGCAGGCGGGCTACGGCCGGTGCGGACTTTTTGGTGCATGTGCCGCTTGCGGCGCCCTAAGCCAAAAAGTCCGCACCGGCCGCAGCCCGCTTTAGGGAAACTGATCCATTCGTCATACCGGCGTAGGTCGGTATCCAGGTTATTAAACCCACTGGATGGCGCGCTTCGCTCGCCCTGTGGGCGTTCAACGCGTCAGCGCTTTTGTTTGGCATACGCCAGAAAGACGAAAAAGGAATTAATCAGAGGGTTCTTTAGGTATGTCGGCGTCTGGCTGCTGCTTCCCGGGACTCATCGGGCTTGTGGCATAGCAGCGCAATGCCAGAACAGTTCAAAGCCCCGCTCATCGCCGTTGGTCAGAAAATCCTCGCAGATGCAGTACCCTGCCACGGCGGCGAGGGCGTTGCCGTAGAATACTAACGGTACACGCGTGCGCCGCCACGGCGGTACCCGCCATTCCTGGAACAGTTTTTTCAGGCTGTGGTGGCCGGCGCGTCCCGCCGGCTGGAGTGTTTCGCCGCCTTGCCGGAAGCCGACCTGGAGTTGTGTGTGCGCCGGCGCGCGCAAGCCCTGTCCGGAGACATACGCGGCGCGCAGGGTGCCGCCGGCTGCCGGCAGCGCCAGGGGTTGGCGCGGGTCCCAGGGGAGGCGCAGCCCGGGGTCCCAGCGCGGCAGTGGCGGCATGATGTACAGCCGCTGACGGTAGCGGCGCACCTCTGCGCCCGACCAGTGCACGACCGGCCCGGCATCCGGCCGGGCCTCCAACAGGCTGTCGATGATCTGATCGATGATCGCCTCGGCCGGCAACGGCAACTGATTGGCCTCGATCCAGTGGCGCAGCAGATTGCGCTGGCGGGCGCGGGCGAGCGACTGCAGTGCCGGAGCGCGCAGTTGGTCGGGCTGCCCCTCGATCTCGCAGTGCGCCAGGTCCAAGCCGGCCAGCACGGTAGCCAGTTCCGCCTGGTCGGCCTGCAGGCGGGCCGCCCGCACCAGCGCCTTATCGACGCCGCGCCAGCGTTGACGAATAGCCGGCAACAGCTGCTGTCGCAACAGGTTGCGGTCATAGCGGATATCGGCGTTACTGGGGTCTTCGATCCACTGCAGCCGATGTCGCCGGGCGTAGGCGAGGATTTCCGCCCGGCTGCAGCCGAGCAACGGCCGGGCCAAACGCCCGGCGCCCAACGGTGCGATAGCGGGCATGGCGGCCAGGCCACGCGCCCCGGCGCCACGGAACAGTTGCAGCAGGACGGTTTCGGCCTGGTCGTCACGGTGCTGGCCGCTCAGCAGTACGGCCTCTTTGGGCAACCATTCGGCCAGGGCCCGGTAGCGGGCGCGGCGGGCCGCCGCTTCCGGGCTTTCCCCCGGCCGGGCACCGGCGTCGACGCGTAACACCTGCAACGGCACGCCCAGCTGTCGACAGACCTCGGCGCAGTGTCTGGCCCAGTCAGCGGCGTGAGCGTGCAGACCGTGGTTGACGTGTACCGCGGTCAGGCGCGCACCGCGCTCGGCGGTTTGCGCGCACAGGGCGTGCAGCAGGACGTGGGAATCGACGCCACCGCTGTAAGCGACAGCATAGTGCGTTGCCTGCACGAGCCGCCGCAGGAGCGACGGCCACGGCTCACTTTTGGAGATACTCACCGTATGACATCAGGCGTTGATAACGTGCGGCGAGCAGCTCATCGAGGGGCAGACTCTCGAGCTCATCGAGCTGTTCGATCAGCTTTACCTTAATACTTGCCGCCATGGCATCGGCATCGCGATGGGCGCCACCGAGCGGCTCTTCGATAATATCGTCGATCAGTTCCAGCTCCTTCAGCCGAGATGACACCACGCCCATTGCCTCAGCGGCATCGGCGGCCTTGTCGGGGCTCTTCCAGAGGATGGACGCACAGCCTTCGGGCGAAATGACCGAATAAATACTGTATTGCAGCATCAACATACGATCACCGACGCCGATAGCCAACGCGCCGCCGGACCCCCCCTCGCCGATGACCGTGCAAATCACCGGCGTTTTAAGGCCGGCCATAACAAAGAGATTGCGGGCGATGGCCTCGCTCTGGCCGCGCTCCTCGGCGTCGATCCCGGGATAAGCGCCCGGAGTATCGATGAAGGTCAGTACCGGCAGTTTGAAGCGCTCGGCCATTTCCATCAGCCGTTTGGCTTTACGATAGCCTTCCGGGCGTGGCATGCCGAAATTGCGCTGAATTTTTTCCTTGGTGTCGCGGCCTTTTTGCTGACCGATCACCATCACCGGGCGCCCCTCCAGGCGCGCCACGCCACCGACGATGGCCGGATCGTCGGCAAACGCCCGGTCACCGTGCAGTTCTTCGAAATCGGTACACAGTTTATGGATGTAGTCGAGCGCGTACGGACGCTGCGGATGACGCGCCAGCTGGGAGATCTGCCAGGCGTTCAGATGGGAGAAAATCGACTCGGTCAGCGACTGACTCTTGGCTTGCAGCCGGCCGATTTCTTCGTTGATGTTAATTTCAGCGTCATCGCCAACGTACCGCAATTCCTCGATTTTCGCTTCGAGTTCGGCAATAGGCTGTTCAAAATCCAGAAAATTCAGGTTCATGGAGCGCAAGTTTACGCAATTCTCGGCGCCACCGCACCCTCTAGCCCGCGTTTCTCACCGCCGCTCTCCTGCGACGGCCCCGTTCTCCCCGACGACGCCTCCCACGGGCGCCATCGGGGGGTGGAGTTACTGAGGCTTCGCAGCCCGGCGCGCAAAGCCCGCCAGACCCGTCAGCCCGGCGCCGAACAACCAGATCGCGGCCGGCAGGGGCACCGGAGAACCCGGCGAGACATTGTCGCCGGAGGGTCGGAAATCAGCCCGAATCAGCATGTCTTCAAAGTCGTTGTCATCGTTAACGGTCTGATCGTCGTAACCGAGCAGGACCTGGAGCAGCGGGTTGTTCTGGCTGCTGTTAAAATAGATGCCCAGCCCCTGCAGGTTGCTGCCGCTGGCGTTGTCCACCGGCTGCAGAGCCGTGGCGGCATCGCTGTTAAAACTAAAATTGACGACGTCATTGGCGGACACTGCAATGGTAAAATTGCCGTAGCCGGCGAAATTAAACCCTTCGTTGTGTTCCGCGAGGGTATCCCCTGGGCTGCTGCCTTGGGCGGTAAAACTGTTATTGAAGCCCGATTCAGCGCCGATATAGTAAAAATCAATAAAACCGTTTTGATCGACACGCAATTGAGCGCCGCTCGCCATCTGGTCGAAACCGGCCGCGGACAGCTGTGTATTAAACGAGTTGTTCACAATCGGCAGGCTCTGATTGGCGCCGCCGTCGATAACCAACGCAGCGTTTGCCGACAGCGAAGCTCCCAACGCGAGCAAGCTCGTACAGGCGGCGGCCAACGCGGATCTTTTTATCAGGTACATGTTTTATCCTCCATCATTTATTGATTATTAAGTCGTACAACAACACCCTTTTTGGTCTTAGCGTTTACTCGTCAACCGGTTCGTGATCAGGGCATTCGGTGCTCAGCAGCTCCACAAGCGAACTCAGGTCGGTGAAGGTGTTTTCGGTTTCCTGCTCGACCGATTCAAAAATGCCGGCGACCTTGTTTGGATCGACCGAATCACGCCGGTAAATGCGAACAATGTAGTTCTCCACTATCCCCTCCGGTTATGTTTTATTTTTTTACGCAGCTACTATCGCAGCTAGGAACTTACGGATAGCTTACAAATCGGTGTCGCCTGACACATATTTAAGGCATCTGCCCCAGACATCGGGCAAAACAACGCCTCTGTGAGGCACAGGAATCAACAGACAGAAGGGAAACGGGCTGGTGTCAACGCCCGCTGTACTGCGGCGTCAGCGTTTTAGCGCGCAGAAGAGGGATTGTGTGGCCGGTGATGGTTTGATATCGAAGTGGCTGGCAAGCATTGTCTCGCAACGCAAATAAGCGGCGATGGCATCGCCGTAGTGGCCGGTTTCGCGGCAACAGATCATCAGGCGTTGATAAAGCGCTTCGGTTAAGGGATCGATCTCCAGACCTCTGCGGTAATAAGTCGCGGCGCGTTCCCATTCGCCGACCCGCTCCCATACCCGACCGATACCCAGGATATGGCGCATCAACTTACTGCGCAGCCGTTCGCGCAACCGCAACGGCCAGGTACTGGTGGTTTCGCGCTCGAGAAAGTTGCCCTGGTAGAGGGCCATGAGACGCTCCCCGACTCTGGCCAGTTGGCGTACCATGACCGGATCGGCGGCCAACGGCAGCAGGCGTTCGGCGTGGTTGACCAGACGCTCGAAACTCCACGCATCCACCCAGCCCAGTCCGCTGTTAAGACTCAGACGCTGGTCGTGCAGGAGGAGCAGGTTTTTCACGCCAAACAGCCGGCGCAGTCGATGCAGGGTGACTTCGACATTGTTTCTGGCCAGATCGCCATCGGTGTCCGGCCACAGCGCCTGTGCCAGCGTGTCGAGACCGACGTCGCGGCCACCCAGGGAGATCAGCGCCTGCAACAGTTCCACCGGCCGACCCTGACGCACCTGTTTGCCGTATAGCGGATGCCCCTCGAGCTGAATACTGAAACGACCCAGGGTATAGATGCGTACCGGCTGATCCAGCCGGCCGACGTCCGGCCGTCGGCTCCAGCCGCTGGTTGGCTGCTGCTGATGCTGACGGCGAAGATGCCGGTTTTCGAGATTAACGCCCATACACCAAACCCATCACCTGCCCATCTGACCAATCTACCAAGCAACTCATTGTTTATCCTGCAATTTTATAGAGTTGCGAGGAATTGAAGCAAATCTGATTATATCAGTTGTCGCCAAAGGGTGACATGAGGGAATTAACATATGTTTACGGCAAACGACGCTTAATTTCAGGCGTACATCATGCGCACCTGGGTGTCGCCCGCGAGTTCTCGCAGACGGTGCAGCAACTCGTCGGTGGGGTGCACCCGCCACTCGTCGCCAAGGGTCATGTGTGCCTGAGCGGCGCCGTTCTGATACAGGATGCCCACCGGGCAGTTACCTTCACAGTACGGCGCCAGCACCGCCGCCAGTGACTTAACGAAGCCGTTGCCGGCTTTCTGCTCGCCGACACTGACGATCAGGCGCCGTGCGTAGATTTCCCGCGCCTGGTCGATTTCGTAAATGCGATTGGCGTTCAGGCGCATGCTGCCCGAAAAATCATCGAACGCCAGGCTCCCCTGCACCACCAGCACTTTGTCGTTGGCCAGCAGAGCCCGATATTGGTCGAAGACGCGCGAAAACACTCGAATCTCCATGCGCGCGGTCCGATCGTCCAGGGTGACAAACGCCATGCGCCCGCCACTTTGGGTATTGCGCGTGCGCAGATCGACCACCAGGCCGGACAGCACCACGGTTTTTTCCTTGCCGCGCTGCCCGCTGCCCGCAGCGGGCGTCTCATCGGCCAGTTCGGCCAGCGGCGCGGTGATGATGTGCGCCAGTTCGGCGCGATAACGTTCGATCGGGTGGCCGGTCAGGTACAGCCCCAACGTCTCCTTTTCACCGGCCAGACGGGTCTGCTCGTCCCATTCCGGCGCCGTGCAAGGCTCGCTCGCAGGGGTTGCCGATGGCGCCACGGCGTTGCCGAACAGATCGGTTTGTCCGGCGGCCGAGTCGCGCAGCTGCTGCTCGGCCGATTTGACGGCTTGGGGCAACAGTTGCATCAGCGTGGCCCGGTTGTCTGCCAGCGCATCGAGCGCGCCGGAGCGGATCAGGGCCTCGTAAACCCGCCGCGTCACCTTGCGCGAGTCCACGCGCCGACACAAGTCGATCAGCGAGCGGTACGGACCGTTGGCCAGACGCTCGTTGATCATCACCTCGATCGCCCCCTCGCCGACGCCCTTAATGGCACCGAGGCCATAGACGACGGTGGCGTCGCCCTCGACGCTGAAAGCGTAGCCCGAGCGGTTGATATCCGGCGCCACCACTTGCAGCTGCATGTGCCGGCATTCTTCGATGAGAATCACGACTTTGTCGGTATTGTCCATATCCGCAGACAGCACGGCGGCCATGAACGGTGCCGGGTAGTGGGTTTTCAGCCAGGCCGTCTGGTAAGACACCAGGGCGTAGGCCGCCGAGTGTGATTTGTTGAACCCGTAACCGGCGAACTTTTCCATTAAATCGAAAATATAGGTCGCGGTTTTCTCCTCGACCCCGCGCGCCTGCGCACCGCCGGTGAAAATGACGCGCTGTTTGGCCATCTCCGCCGGTTTTTTCTTGCCCATGGCGCGGCGCAACAAATCCGCGCCGCCGAGAGTGTAACCGGCCAGCACCTGGGCGATCTGCATGACCTGTTCCTGGTAAAGGATAACGCCGTAAGTCGGTTTGAGAATTTCGATGAGGTCCGGGTGCGGATACTCGACTTTGGCGCCGTGCTTGCGCTGGATGAAATCGTCCACCATGCCCGACTGCAGGGGACCGGGCCGGAACAGCGCCACCAGGGCTATGATATCCTCGAAACAGTCCGGCCGCTGGCGCTTGATCAAATCCTTCATGCCGCGCGACTCGAGCTGGAATACCGCGGTCGTCTGATGGGCCTGGAGCAGTTCAAAGGTCGCTCGGTCGTCGAGCGGGATGGCGTTGATATCGAGCGGCGGATCGCCGAGCCGGCCGCGCTGGGCATTAACCGTCTGCAGCGCCCAGTCGATGACCGTGAGGGTGCGCAGGCCGAGGAAGTCAAACTTGACCAGGCCGACTGCCTCGACGTCGTCCTTGTCGAACTGGCTGACCACATTCACGCCGCCTTGCTCGCAATAGACCGGGGTGAAATCCGTCAGCTTGGTCGGGGAGATGACAACCCCGCCGGCGTGCTTGCCGGCGTTGCGCGACAACCCCTCGAGCGAGCGCGCCATGTCGAGGATCGCTCTGACCTCTTCGTCGCCCTCATAGAGTTCCCGCAGCGCCTCTTCCTGCTTCAACGCCTTGTCCAGCGTGATGCCGATTTCGAACGGAATCAGTTTGGCGATGCGGTCGACAAAACCATAGGGCTGACCGAGCACACGGCCGACGTCGCGCACCACCGCCTTGGCCGCCATCGAACCGTAAGTGATAATCTGCGAGACTTTTTCCCGACCGTAGCGTTCGGCAACGTAGTCGATCACCCGGTCGCGCCCCTCCATGCAGAAGTCGACGTCGAAATCCGGCATAGACACCCGCTCCGGATTGAGGAAGCGCTCAAACAGCAATTCGTATTTGAGCGGATCGAGATCGGTGATGGTCAGCGCATAGGCCACCAGCGAACCGGCGCCGGAACCACGCCCCGGGCCGACCGGCACGCCGTTGTGCTTGGCCCAACGGATAAAATCGGCGACGATAAGGAAATAGCCGGGAAAGCCCATGGAGACTATGACTTCAAGCTCGATCTCCAGACGCTCGTCATAGGCTTTGCGCTGCTCCTCGAACTGCGCGGACTGTGGATCCAGCAGAGTTTTCAGCCGCTGCTCCAATCCGTCACGCGCTTGCTTGCGAAAGTACTCATCGATGGTCAGCCCGGCTGGCACCGGAAACTCGGGCAGGAAGTTTTTGCCGAAGCTCAGCTCCAGGTTGCAGCGCTGCGCGATCTCGACGCTGTTTCGCAACGCCTCCGGCAGATCGGCGAACAGCGCCTGCATCTGTTCGCTGCTGCGCAGGTACTGCTGATCGGAATAACGCCGCGGCCGGCGCGGATCGTCGAGCGTGCGCCCGTCGTGGATGCACACCCGCGCCTCGTGGGCCTCGAAGTCCTCGGCCTTGATAAAGTGCACATCGTTGGTAGCCACCAGCGGTACGCCGTGAAGACCCGCCAGATGCACCGCGGCGTGCAGGTAGTCCTCTTCGCCTTCGCGCCCGGTACGCTGTACTTGCAGATAATAGTGATCGGGGAACAACGCCTGCCAGAACGCCAACCGCTGTGCGGCAAGTTCGGCGTTGGCGGCCAACAGGGCCTCGCCGACATCCCCCTCCCGTCCTCCGGACAGCGCGATCAAACCCTGGCTGTGTCCGGCCAGCCAGTCACGCTCGATCATGGGAATGGCGTTGTGCTGGCCTTCGAGATAGCTGCGCGATACCAGCTCGGTCAGGTTGCGATAGCCCGCGCGGTTCTTGCACAGCAGCAGCACACGCCAGGGCTTGGCCGGTTGTTCGGGATTGCGCAGCCACATATCGACGCCCACCACCGGCTTCACCCCGGCGGCCATGGCGGCACGATAGAACTTGACCATGGCAAACAAATTGCTCTGGTCGGTTACAGCCACCGCCGGCATACCGGCCGCGGCGACCGCCTTGACCAGCGGCTTGATGCGCACCACCGAGTCCACCAGCGAATACTCGGTATGCAGGTGCAGATGAACGAAGCCGGGACGCATGCGCGCAGTGTCCGGCTTTGCGACTGGCGTTTCAAGGCTTGACAAGACGCCCGCCCCCTAAAGTGATCAGTCGCTGAGGCACGTGGTGATGAACTCGCCGATCTCGCTCAGCATTTCCTCGAACAGGGGGTTATAGGTCAACCGCCGGATAACCTGGCAAGCCTCCGTTTCATCGAACATTTCGCCCAGACAGTCCTCCTCACCGGCTTTGCAGCGCTGGTACTTGGAGGGCTCAAGGCGGTAGTAATGGGCGCAGACCCGCTGCTCGCCATGCGCGCCGTAGTGAGGGTTGGCCGGGGAGTGAATCAGCGAGGTGTGGGCGAAACTGCGGATGCGTTGGGCCGCAAAGCGCGACGGGACGCGCTTGACGAAGGCCGGTACCTGCGGCTGTCCGCTGCTGTAATACAACATCCGCCGCGGCCCTGTCTGTTGCTCGAACCAGTCGAGAATGGCCCGGGAGTCAAGGGTGGCATCCTGCTCGCTGGCGGCGACAAACACCGGCACGCTAGGCGCACTGATACGGCTTAACTCGGTGAGTGCGCGGATCATCCGGGTGACTTCGGCAATCGCCCGCTGGGGCAGCGATTCGTACTTGAAGCAGTCGCTGTCGGGTTGCACATCGAACCAGCCCAGCCGGGGCCAGCGCTTACCCAATCGGGCCAGTGGCGCGGCCAGTCGCGCCAGCGGATTCACCCCGAGCGCCGGGGCAAACAGGAACAGACCGCGGATGCGCGGATTGAGCAGTGCCTGGTAAATGCTCAGGGTGGCGCCGGTGGAAAAGCCTCCGGCATAGACCTCGTCAAAGCGCTGGCAGAGCTTCGCCAGCAGATGCTGGTGCGATTTGACCCAGTCCTGCCAACCGGTCACGAGCAGATCGCCGGGGCGGGTACCGTGCCCGGGCAGTTGCAGGGCGAGGACAAAAAATCCCTGGCGCTGGAAAAATCCCGCCAGATCGCGCACCGCGTAGGGTGAATCGGTCAGCCCGTGGGTCAGCACAATCGCCCGAGCCGGCGATGGCGCGTCGTCCGGGGTGAAAACAAACGGACTGTTGCCCTCGACGATCGATCTGTCGCGCCGACCGCACAGATCGGTGCGGGCAACCTCGACGCGCCGCCGCGCACCGCGCAGATACTCGGCGATGCTCTCGCTGCGGTAGTAAAAATCATCGTCCGCCGCCGAGGGTCGATGACGCTCCGACCACTCGTGCGCCGCCGGCCGCGAGCGCAGATAATGGCCGATCAAACCCAAGCGGCTCAGTCGGGTTCTCCGGCAAGGCGCTCGAGCAACCGTCTGACCGGGGCGTAAGAACGCCGGTGAATCGGCAATACACCCAAGCTATCCAGCGCCGCCAGGTGTACCCGGCTGGGATAACCCTTGTGTTGGGCCAGGCCGTAACCCGGATAACGCGCATCCAGCTCGATCATCTCCAGATCGCGGCTGACCTTGGCGATAATCGACGCCGCACTGATCGCCGGCACCAGCGCATCTCCCCTCACCACCGCCTGCGCCGGGCAGGTCAGCGAAGGGCAGCGGTTACCGTCCACCAGCGCCATTGCGGGGCTCAAGGAAAGACCCTCCACAGCTCGGCGCATGGCCAGCAGGCTGGCCTGGAGAATATTGATAGCGTCTATTTCCTCCACCTCGGCACGCCCCAACGACCAGGCAAGCGCGCTCTCGCGGATTTGCGCGGCCAGGGCGGTACGACGTTTCGCACTGAGTTTCTTCGAATCGTTCAGACCCGGTATCGGGCGCGCCGGATCGAGAATCACCGCGGCGGCGACCACCGGTCCGGCCAGCGGCCCGCGCCCGACTTCATCGACACCGGCCAGCTGGATCGGATAGTCCGCCGGGTTAAAGCATTCTGTTGACATCTTCGCCCTCCGTCGTTCGGCAATTATTCCGCGCCCAGTCGCTGCAGCACAAGGCCGGCGACCTGACGCGCGCTGTCTTGTCGTAATTGTCGGTGCACGCCGGCAAACGGCGCCACCTGCTCGGCGCCCGCGTTGTTGTTGAGCAGCGCCAATAAGGCCGGCGCCAGGCGCTCGGCGCTCGCCGCGGACTGCAGATACTCAGGCACCTGCGCGCGCGCCAGTAAGATGTTCGGTAACGACACGTATGGCACCTTCAGCAGGCGACGTAGCAGGCGGTAGGTCAATGGGTGCAATCGATAAGCCACTACCATAGGCCGTCGCAGCAACAGGCATTCCAGTGTGGCTGTGCCGGAGGCCAGTAATACGACGTCGGCGGCACACATGGCCTCGTGCGCCCGGCCAAGCACCAGGCGCACCTGCAGAGCGGCGAACGGCGGCTGGCGCAACCAGCGCCGACATTCATCCAGCAACGCCTCGGTGGCCGCCGGCAAAACAAACTGCAGATCCGCTTCGGCATCAAGACAGCGACGCGCGGTCCGCACAAACAGCGGCAGCAAACGCGCCACTTCGCCGGCGCGGCTACCGGGCAACAACGCGATACAGGGCTTTGTGATATCGAGCGATAGCGACTCGCGGGCCGCCGCCCGGGCGCACTCGTCGCCGATTGCATCGGCCAGCGGGTGGCCGACGAAATGCGCCCGCACCCCCTGGGCGCGGTAGAAATCGACTTCGAAAGGAAATAGCGTCAGCACTTCCTCGACACTGGCGCGCATCGTTCTTACCCGGTAGCGGCGCCAGGCCCACACCGAAGGACTGACCCAGTGCAGCGTTCTGATGCCATGGCGGCGTAAGCGTTTTTCCAGTCCGAGGTTGAAATCCGGCGCGTCAATACCGAGAAACACGCCGGGCGGTTGCTGTAAGAAGTGGCGAGCCACACGACTGCGCAGGCGCAACAGCCGCGGCAGGTGACGCACCACTTCCGCTACGCCCATCACCGACAACTCCTCGCTACGGGCCACGGCCTGACAACCGGCAGCGCGCATCTGCGGTCCGGCGATGCCGACAAACTGCGCCCGCGGACAGACTTCGCGAATGCGCTCTATGAGCAACGCGCCAAGCCGGTCGCCGGAGGCTTCGCCGGCCGCCAGCCCAATGCGCGGCGCCACGTTCATCGGCTAGCGGACGAGGCTTCGCGAGCAGTTGCGCAGAAAGTCGCGCAGCTCACCCACGTCGTCGCTGGCCGCGGCGAGCGGCTGCATTTGTTCGATGGCCTGCTCCAGCGTCAGCCCGCTGCGGTACAGCAGCCGGTACGCCTGCTTGAGGCGCACGATACGCTGTTCGCTGAAACCGTGGCGTTTCAACCCTTCGCTGTTCAGCCCACGCGGACGGGCGCGGCCTTCGCCGACGGTGACAAACGGCGGTACGTTCTTGTTGATACGCGCGCCGTAAGCGGCGAAGGCGTGCGCGCCTATATGACAGTGCTGGTGCACCAGCACGGCACCACCGAGGGTAACAAAATCGCCCACGTGCACATGCCCCGCCAAAGTGGCGTTATTGGCCAGCACGGTGTGATTGCCTATGCGGCAGTCGTGGGCTATATGCACATAGGCCATGATCCAGTTGTCGTCGCCGATTCGAGTCACCGCCTGATCCTGCACCGTGCCGCGGTTGATAGTGACATATTCGCGGATGGTATTACCGCGACCGATCTCCAGACGGGTGGGTTCACCGGCGTATTTTTTGTCCTGGGGGGCCTGTCCCAGCGAGGCAAACGGGAAAATATCCGTGTGTTCGCCGATGCGCGTAATTCCGCCGATCACCGCGTGCGCGCCGACCCGGCAATGGCTCTCGATCTCCACGTCCGGACCGATGACGCTGTACGGACCGACAGTCACGTCGGCGGCGACGCGTGCAGCCGGGTCGACCACCGCCGTATCATGAATCAGTGTGTCGCAGTAGGGGTCGCTCACTCAGCGTCGATCTTGCGCTCGGTACACATTATCACAGCGCTGGCGGCGGTCACCTCGCCGACACTGGCGTGAGTGTCAAACACCCAGATGCCGCGCTTTTGTTTCGTCACTGTCACCGACAGATGCAATTGGTCGCCGGGGACCACCGGTTGTTTGAAGCGCGCGTTATCGATACCGACCAGGTAATAAAGTGTATCGCGCGTCGCGCCGCGGCGCTCGGTGTTGAATGCCAGCAAGCCGGTGGCCTGGGCCAGTGCTTCGAGAATCAGTACGCCCGGCATCACCGGTTTGTCGGGGAAATGGCCCTGAAAGAAAGGCTCGTTAAAGGTCACGTTCTTGATTGCCTGGAGCGACACACCGGGCTCGAACGCCAGCACCCGGTCCACCAGCAGAAACGGATACCGGTGCGGGAGCAGGTTCTTTATACTTGTGATGTCCATAGATAAAATATTAATCTCAATTCTCTATTATTTGTCTATTTTATTCTTTTTTATTATTTTTTCTACTTTTAATACCCGATTCGACAGCTCGTCGAGCTGCTTCATCCGTACCGCGTTACGCCGCCACAGACGGTTGTCCATCAGCGGTGTCCCGGCCGAATAGGTGCCCGCCTGCCGGATCGAGCGGGTCACCATGGACATACCGGTGATGTGCACATGATCGGCGATCTCCAGGTGACCGACCAGCCCGACGCCACCGGCGAGAGTACAATGCCGACCGATGCGGGCGCTGCCGGAAATACCGACGCAGCCGGCGATCGCGCTGTGCGCACCGATGTGCACATTATGCGCGACCTGCACCTGATTATCGATCTTCACGCCGTCCTCGAGCACGGTGTCGCCCAAGGCGCCGCGATCGATGGTCGTGTTGGCGCCGATTTCGACATCGTCGCCGATGCGCACACTGCCGATCTGCGGCACCTTTTCCCAGTGTTCGTCGACCCGCGCCATGCCGAAGCCGTCGCCGCCGATAACCACGCCGGGGTGGACAATGGCGCGCAGGCCGATGCGCGCCCCCGCCAGCACCGTCACCCGGGCGATCAGGC
Source organism: Thiogranum sp. (assembly GCA_030148915.1). Lineage (GTDB taxonomy): Bacteria > Pseudomonadota > Gammaproteobacteria > DSM-19610 > DSM-19610 > Thiogranum. The sequence continues at coordinate 23,250 of JASBSN010000002.1, read as the reverse complement.
GGCTGTGCGCGCCGATCTGTACCCCGGCCCCGATGACACAAGCAGGCCCGAGACAGGCACCGGCGCCAATACGCACGCCGGCCTCGATAACGCAGCCCGGCCCGATCCACGCAGAGGGCTCGATAACAGCGCAAGGATCGACGACAGCCTGCGGGTGAACGCCTCGCGCAGAGGGCGCGGGAGGGTACAAAAGCCTCGCCGCCTGCGCATAGGCCGCGTAGGGATTGGCGCAAACCAGAACGGCCGAGGGCGCCGCAAAGGCATCGATCTCGGCCAGGATAACGGCGCTGGCGGCGGTGTGGGCAAGGTGGCGTCGATACTTTGAATTGGCGAGAAAACTGACCTCGCCGGGACGCGCATCGCTCAGTGTCGCCAGGCCACTGACGGTCACTCCCCCATCACCGCGCAACTCGGCATCCAGCAGGTCAGCCAGCTGCGCGAGTGTCAGGGCCATGCCGCGCCCGGTTTACTTGCCGGACTTCGCCTGGGCCTTGAGTTTATCCAGAACGAAATCGGTAATGTCCACGCTCTTGTTGGAGTAGATAACCCCTTGGCCAAGGATTACATCGTATTTTTTCTCCTTGGCCAGAGTCACAGTGGCCTCATACATCTGCCGCTGCAGCTTGGAGAGCACTTCGTTTTTGCGGATGTTCAGGTCATCACGAAACTCGTCCTGTGTGCGCTTCAACTCGCGGCGCTTGGAGAGGATTTCACGCTCCAGCTTGCCGCTTTGCTTTTCGCTCATAACCGCGCCGTCACGCGAGGCCTTATCCTCGAGTCCGCGAATGCTTTTCTGTAACTTGACCAGCTCCTGCTCGCGCGGGGCAAACTCTGTTTCTATGTCCGCCTGCGCGGACTTGGCCTGTGGCGCTTCTTCCATCAGCCGCACAGTATCCACGACACCGACCCGGGTTTCCGCCAGGACCGGTGCGGAAAACACCGTCACGGCGGCCAATAACACCAGCACTTTCTCTATAGTCTTCAAAATCTATCTCCTCGATATAGTAAACGGGCCTTGAGCGCCAGGCGGCTCAGAAGCCTGCGCCCAGCGTGAACTGGAACTGCTGCACCTTATCTTGCGACTGATCGTTAAACGGTTGCGCGATACTGACCGTCAAGGGGCCCACAGGCGACAACCAGGTGGCGCCGATCCCCGCAGACATGCGCAGTTCGTTGGCCGACCAATCGTTGGTGCCGGCGAATACATTACCGACATCATAGAACAGGCTCAACCGCACGGCATTGCTTTCAGTTAAAAAGGGCGGCGGGAACAGCAACTGAGCGGTGCCGATGGTCCTGAAGTTGCCGCCGATGGGAAGATTCCGGCTGTCGCGCGGCCCCAGTGAATTGTCCTGATAACCGCGTACCGAGCGCACACCGCCGGCAAAGAAGTTCTCGAAGAACGGCATTTCTGAAAACTTGCCGAAACCGTCGCCGTAGCCAATGTCGCTCTTGAGTTCGAACACGAACAGGCGGGTCAGTGGGATGAACTGCTGCAGACTTAGGCTGAGTTTATAAAACTCCAGTTTCGAGCCCGGCACCTTGGTTTCGGCGCTGACACGGCGCACGCCGCCGTCGCTCGGGAAAATACGCCGGTTGCGGGTATCGTGGGCGAAACTGGCTGACAACCCCAAGCTTTGAAATTCGTTGCCGTACTGGTCGATGAAATCGAACACCTGCTGAGAGCTCAACTGCGAGGTTCTCAGTTTAAGACTGTCGGCGAGAAGGCTGAACTGGAAGGAATTGAACTCATCGATCGGAAATCCGTAGGTGACGTTACCACCAAACGTGTCGGTCGAATAATACGTGATATTGGCCCGGTTGGCATTGGTGCTGCGGTAAAAGGCGCCATACCCGCGGCTGATGCCGTCCACCGTGTAATACGGGTTGTTGTAGGAAAAACTGTATACGCTACTGTAGCTGCTGTTGTTCACCGCAACGCTGACGCTGCGCCCGGTACCGAGAAAGTTATCCTGCGAGATACTGCCGTTAAGAATAATACCCGATGTCTGCGAAAACCCCACGCCCACTGAAATACTGCCGGAAGGCTGTTCGGTGACCGAATAGTTGACGTCCACCTGATCGGTGGCACCGGGCACCGCCGGGGTCTCCACATTGACCTGTTCAAAAAATCCCAGTCGCTGCAAACGGGTGCGTGAACGCTCGACTTTCTCCGCGGAAAACCAGCCGCCTTCCATTTGACGCATTTCCTGTCGCAATACCTGATCACGCGTCTTGCTGTTCCCCGCATAGTTGATGCGCCGCACATACACGCGCTTACCCGGATCAACAAAAAAAGTCAGATCCACTTCACGGGTTTTCTCGTCTACGTCGGGGACCGTATTGACGTTGGCGAAGGCGTAGCCTTCATTGCCCAGTGTATTGGATATCCGCGTCACCGTATCGGTTACCCGCTTGCGGGAAAAAACATCGCCGGCGTCAATCTGAAAATCGGGGTAGAGTTTTTCCGGCGCCACCGCCAACTCTCCGGACAGACGTACTTCGCGTACTTTGTACTGTTCGCCCTCGGAAATATTGATGGTGATGTAGATGTCTTTCTTGTCGGGCGTAATCGACACCTGGGTCGAGTTGATGGCAAATTTTATATAGCCGCGGTCCTGATAGAACGAACGCAGCGTCTCCAGATCGGCCGCCAGCTCCTGCTTGGAGTACTGATCGTCCTTGGTATAAAAAGACAACCAGTTGGGCGTGCTCTGGTTGAACTGATCGAGCAGTGTTTCGTCCTCGAACACCTTGTTGCCGACGATGTTGATCTGGCGGATTTTGGCCACCGAACCCTCGGACACGTCGATCAGAATGTCTACCCGGTTGCGCTCCAACGGCGTCACCGTAGTCTCGATTTTTACACCGTATTTTCCCCGGCTGTAATACTGGCGCTCCAGCTCCAGCTCCACTTTGTCCAGCAGCGAGCGGTCAAATACCCTGCCCTTTGCCAAACCGATATCCTTGAGCGAGTCCAGCAAGGGCTCGGTTTCCAGGTCTTCGTTGCCCTGAATTTTGATGTCGGCAATGGCCGGACGCTCGGTGACCACCACCACCAGCACATCGCCGTCGCGCTCCAAACGTACGTTCTTGAAATAACCGGATTTGAACAGCGTGCGTATAGTGCGCTCCGATTCATACTGGCTGAATGTGTCGCCCACCTGTACCGGCAGAAAATTGAACACCGTTCCCGGCGAAATGCGCTGCAAGCCCTCGACGCGAATATCGTTGACATGAAAACTCTCGAACGCCTGCGCGGTAAACGACAACAGTCCCAGAACACACAACAGCGCGAGGCGTAACCGATGCAAAGACACTTCCAAAATACTCAGGCTCCAAACAGTCGGGACAGATCGTTATAAAAGGCGACGCTCATCAGCATTAACAACAACACGATCCCCAACTGCTGACCGGCCTGCTGGGCAGAGTCCGACAAGGGTTTACCGCGCAGCCACTCGATCAGATTGTAAAACAGATGCCCTCCGTCCAGCACCGGGATGGGCAACAGATTGAGAACCCCCAGGCTGATACTGACGATGGCCAGAAATTTAAGAAAGCTGGCCCAGCCGATGCTCGCGGAGTATCCGGCGTATTGGGCAATGCTGATCGGACCGCTGATATTCTCCACCGACGCCTTGCCGGACAACATACCCCATAAAGTGCGTACCGTGAGGGCGCTCATTTCCCAGGTGCTGGCGACGGCTTTGGCGATCGATTCAAAGGGATCGTAGCGCACCACAACACGCAACGCGTCCGCGGAGGCGGCCGCCGGCGGGCGCACGTAAGCGCCGATCTGGCCGATGGTCTCCTCGCGCTCTTGCACCGCGCGCGGCGTCAGTGACAACGGCGGCAGCCGGCGCCCGTCACGTTCAACCTCCACGGCGAGCTTCTGCGCCGGGTGGGCGCGCACATAAGTCACCCACTCGCCCCAATTGTGAATCTCCCGACCGTCGACGCCTATCACCCGGTCGCCCGGGCGCAGACCGGCCTGTTCGGCAGCGCCTGCGGCCACCAGCCGGTCGATCACCGCCGGCAACACCGGGCGCCATACGGACAGTCCCAGATTTTGCAGCAAACCGCCCTTGTCGAGCGCATTCTGCACCGCGGAAAAATTGATTTGCAACACACGGCGCGCACCGTCTGGTTGACCCACGACGACCTCCACGTTCGCGGCCGACAGCGCGGCATCGAGCAGCGCCAGGGTGGCGGCGTCCCAGGTGGGCGTCGGCGTGTCGCCGACGCTGTAGAGCTGGTCTCCCGGGACGAAGCCGGCGGTAGCGGCCGTCGAGTGCGGCGCCACCTCGCCGACAACCGGCTTGATACCCGGCACGCCGCTGATAAACATCAGCCAGTAGACGAGAATGGCAAACAGAAAATTAAACAGCGGTCCGGCGAGTATTACCGCCGAACGCGTGCGCAACGATTGACGGTTAAAGGCGCGCTCCACATCCTCTGAGGCAACCGGAGCCTCGCGCTCGTCGAGCATTTTCACATAGCCGCCCAGTGGCAGCGCGGCGATCGCAAATTCCGTCCGATCGGCGCCGAAGCGACGCAGCCACACCGGTTTGCCAAAGCCGATGGAAAAGCGCAACACCTTGATGCCGAGCTTGCGCGCCACCCAGAAATGGCCGAACTCGTGCACCGCAACCAGGATGCTGATGGCAACCACGAAGGCCAATAAAGAGCCGGCCAAGCCACTCATGAATACACCCGCTGTGCCGTGCGCCGCCCGCTGACCAGTTCACTGGCACAGGCGCGCGCGCGCGCGTCGTGCTCGAGAATGCGCTCGATGGAGTCGGCCTCAGCCGAAACCAGTTGTGCCAGCGTCGCTTCGATAACGCCGTGAATCTCGGTAAACGCCAGTCGCCGGTCGAGAAACGCCTGTACCGCGATTTCGTTGGCGGCGTTGAGAATGGTCGCCGCCGTGCCGCCGGCGTGCCAGGCTTCCTGCGCCAGTCGCAGACAGGGAAAGCGCCGCAGATCCGGCGGCTCGAAGTCCAGGCGCCCGACGGCGAACATATCCAGCGGTTCAACTCCCGCCTCGATACGCTGCGGCCAGGCCAGACAGTGTGCGATCGGCGTGCGCATATCGGGATTACCTAGCTGGGCGAGCACCGAACCGTCCTGGTACTGCACCATCGAATGCACCACGCTCTGTGGATGGATGATCACCTGTACATCCTCTTCGGGCATGGTATACAGCCAGCAGGCCTCGATAACTTCCAGCCCCTTGTTCATCATGGTGGCCGAGTCCACGGATATCTTACGCCCCATATCCCAGGTCGGGTGGGCGCAAGCCTGTTCGGGAGAGAGCTTGGACATCTGTTCGGCGGCGGTAGTTCTGAACGGTCCGCCGGAGGCGGTCAAGAGGATACGCGTGACGCCCTCGGGTCTGCCTGCGCCGGGCACATAAGCCGCAGGCATCCCCTGGAACAGGGCATTGTGTTCGCTGTCGACCGGCAACAGCGTGGCACCGCCCGCGGCGACCTCTTGCATGAACAGGGCGCCGGCCATTACCAGGGCCTCTTTATTGGCCAGCAGGATACGCTTGCCGCTGCGCGCGGCTTCCAGAGTCGGCAGCAGGCCGGCGGCGCCGACGATGGCCGCCATCACCGTATCGACTTGCTCCATTGACGCCACCTGGGACAAGGCCTCGGCGCCGGCCAGCACCTGCGTATCGGGCGCCTCCCCGTGCAGCTCACGCGCCAGACGCTGTGCGGCCTCGGCGTCGACCATCACCGCCCAATCCGGCCGATGGCGACGGCACAATGCCAGCATGCCTTCCACATCGCGGTTGGCGGTGAGCGCGACCACGCGGAACCGCTCACTGTGGCGGGCGATGACATCCAGCGTGCTAAGGCCGACGGACCCGGTGGCGCCAAGGATCGCCACTCCCTGCGGTGCCCTCATAGCCCCACCCAACGCATGCCGAACAGGAACACGGGTGCGGCCGCCAGCAGACTGTCGGTGCGATCCAGCACGCCGCCGTGACCGGGGATTAACGAACCGGAATCTTTAATCCCCCGCTGACGCTTGAGCAGGCTCTCCAGCAAATCGCCGACGATCGAAAACAGCACCGTCACCAGGCAGACCAGGAGAAAGCTGGTGAACGTCCTCGCCGGCAGATCCAGAAACCAGGCGTAACCGAGCGCAAACAGCGCCGTGGCCGCCAAGGCGCCGTAGACGCCCTCCCAGGTCTTGCCCGGGCTGACCTGCGGCGCCAGCTTGCGTTGACCGAACGCCTTGCCGGCGAAATACGCCCCGCTATCGGCCGCCCACACCAGCAGCATGACGTACAACACCCAATGCGGCCCCTGGTCGGGGCGCGCGTGCAGTATCACCAATGCCAGCCAGGTACTCACCAGCATGGCGATCCCCAACGCCGCCTTGGCACTCATGTGCAGCAGGTTGATCTCGCGCCCGAGCGCCGGCCGGGAAATCCAAAACAGCACGAACAGCCACCACAGCATGGCCGCCCACAACAGGCTGTTGACGAAGACATCGGAACGGGCGAAAAACCACGCCGCCACTGTCATCGCGGCGGTGGCGAGCAGATACCCCAGGCGCGCCGGAGTACCGCGTAAGGGCACCAGCGCACTCCATTCCCAGGCACCGGCCAGCAGCACCAGCGCCACCAGCAGTGCAAACGCCGGTTGACTGGCATACAACACCACAATGAACACCAGCGGCACCATCACCAGAGCACTGAGAATGCGCTGTTTAAGCACGTCGTGACTGCTCCACTTGATCGCCGGTACGTCCAAAACGCCGCTGCCGCCGGGCGAACGACTGCAATGCCTCACCGAGTGCCGCATCGTCGAAATCCGGCCACAGCAGATCGGTAAAATAGAGTTCGGTGTAGGCCAGTTGCCAGAGCAGATAATTACTGATGCGCTGTTCGCCGCCGGTACGAATGAACAGGTCAGGTTCCGGCAGATCGGCCAGGGACAGCGAGGCGCCGAGACTGTCGCTGTCGATAGAATCGACGGCGATCTCGCCGGCCAGCGCGCGCTTGGCGAGCTCGCGAGCGGCAGTGGCAATATCCCAGCGGCCACCGTAATTGACCGCCATCGCCAGGGTCAGGCCGCGGTTTCCCGCCGTGCGCGCCTCGGCCTCATCCATCAGGGCGCGCATTTTCGGCTCGAACGCGCTGCGCTCGCCGATAAAGCGCATGCACACGTCGTTGCGATGCAATTCGTCGATTTCCTTGCGGATGGTGTGCACGAACAACTCCATCAGCAGGCTGACTTCAGTCTTCGGCCGGCGCCAATTCTCGCTGGAAAAAGCAAACAGTGTCAGCACTTCGATACCGCGCTCGCGGCACGCCTTGACCGCCCGGCGCACCGCTTTCACGCCTTCGCGGTGCCCCATCGCGCGGGGCCGGTTGCGCTGGCAGGCCCAGCGGCCGTTGCCATCCATAATGATGGCGACGTGGCGCGGCAACTGCGCTACCGAAGACGACGCGCTTTGAACGGATTCCCGAGTCATGCCGCCGTCTATATCTCCATCAACTCCGCTTCTTTTCCGGCCAGCAGCGCGTCGGCTTCCTGGATGAATTTGTCGGTGAGTTTCTGGATGTCCTCCTGGGCGCGCCGCTCGTCGTCTTCGGAAATCTCCTTTTCCTTGAGCAGGTCTTTGAAATCACTGTTGGCATCCCGGCGGATATTGCGGATCGCCACGCGGGCGCCTTCGGCCTCAGCGCGGACCACGCGCACCAGGTCGCGACGCCGCTCTTCGGTCAGCGCCGGCATGGGGATGCGGATGACCGTGCCGGCGGTATTGGGATTCAGCCCCAGGTCGGATTTCATGATCGCTTTCTCGATGATCTGCACCATGGGTTTTTCCCACGGCGTCACCGTGAGGGTACGCCCATCTTCGATGGCCACATTGGCGGCCTGGGTCAGTGGCACGTCGGAACCGTAATAGTCCACCTTGATATGATCCAGCAGACTGGGATGCGCGCGCCCGGTGCGAATTTTGCTCAATTCGGTTTTAAATGCCTCGACACTTTTACCCATGCGCTGGCGTGCACCCGCAATGATCTCGTCTATCATGTTAACTTACTCCACCAGGGTACCGATGTTCTCACCGGCCACCACCTTCTCCAAGTTACCACCGGTATTCAGATCGAATACCCGTACCGGCATGCCCTGATCACGGCACAGCACCAGCGCGGTGGCGTCCATGACGGCGAGTTTTTTGGCGATGGCTTCGTCGTAACTCAGTTTTTCGTAGCGTATGGCGGCGGGGTTGGTGACCGGATCTGAATCGTATACGCCGTCGACCTTGGTCGCTTTGAGCATGATATCGGCGCCGATTTCGATCGCGCGCAGACTGGCGGCTGAATCGGTGGTAAAAAACGGGTTGCCGGTACCGGCGGCAAAAATCACCACCCGTCCCTTTTCCAGGTGACGCACCGCGCGACGGCGAATGTAGTCTTCGCAGACCTGGTTGATTTTCAGCGCCGACATGACGCGGCAGCGGCTACCGAGTTTTTCCAGCGCATCCTGCATCGCCAGCGAATTGATCACCGTGGCCAGCATACCCATATGATCGCCGGTCACCCGGTCCATGCCGGCTTGGGCCAGGCCGGCCCCGCGGAATATATTGCCCCCGCCGAGTACCAGGCCCATTTCCACGCCGGATTCAGACATGCGGTGGACCTCGGCGGCGATGCGCCGGATAACCGCGGGTTCGATCCCGTAGTCGCCTTGCCCCATCAGGGCTTCTCCGCTGAGTTTCAGCAGAATACGGCGGTAGGCAAATTGACTCTCGGGCATGGTCCTGTTCTTTATTCAGTCGCAAAATGGGGTCGCAGCGCGACCCCATGAATCATACCGGGAAGTAACCGGCGCGTCCTCTCCATCCGACCCACGGGGGATCAGTTGCCCCGGGCCTGCGCCATCACCTCTTCGGCAAAGTTTTCGGTCTTCTTTTCCACCCCTTCACCGAGTTCCAGGCGCTCAAAACCGATCACCCGGGCATTGGCCGCTTTCAGCAGCTGGCCCACGCTTTGATCGGGATCCTTGACGAACGGCTGGCCGACCAGGGTGATTTCGGCGAGGAACTTGCGAATTCTGCCGCTGACCATTTTCTCGACAATCTCCGCCGGCTTGCCGCTGTCGGCCGCCTGGGCGGCGAAAATCTCCCGCTCCTTGTCCAGCATCTCCTGCGGTACGGCGCTCTCGTCGAGGCAGACCGGCTTACTCGCCGCAATGTGCATGGCCACATCACGCGCCAACTCCGCGTCGCCGCCTTCCATCTCGACCAGCACGCCAATGCGGGTACCATGCCGGTAGCTGGCCAGAGTGCCGCCGGCGGCCTGGCGCCGCGCGAACCGCCGCACCGCGATGTTCTCGCCGATGGTGGCGATGAGGCTGCGGCGCGCTTCCTCGACACTGGTGCCGCCCTGGTCCAGGGGCAACGCCATTAGCGCGTCCAGATCGGCCGGAGCGTCGCTCATGATGCGCACCGCCACGGCCCTGGCGAAGTCCTGAAATTCGTCTTTATTGGCGACGAAGTCGGTTTCGGAATTGACTTCCACGACCACGGCGGTCTTGCCGTCGCCACTGACTTCCACCACCACTGTGCCCTCGGCCGCGACGCGCCCGGCCTTCTTATCGGCCTTGGCCAGACCGGATTTGCGTAACTCTTCGGCCGCCGTGTCCATATCGCCGTCCGCATCCACCAGAGCCTTCTTGCACTCCATCATGCCGCAGCCGGTACGCTGGCGCAGTTCTTTGACCTGCGCTGCACTAATCGCCATTGCTGTTACCTCGTTTAATTCTGTTCCAGAAGACGCGTCACCGGCGGTTTATTCCGCCGCGGCGCCGCCACCCGCGATTTCGACAAATTCATCTTCGCTGGTGCCGCCCACCTGGGCCATGGCCGTGCGTCCTTCCTCGACCGCGTCGGCCACGCCCTGCACATACAGCTGAATGGCGCGGATCGAATCGTCGTTGCCGGGGATGACGTAGTCGATGCCTTCCGGGGAATTATTCGAATCGACTACGCCTACCACCGGAATACCGAGTTTACGGGCTTCGGCCACGGCGATCTTCTCGTGTCCGACATCGACAATGAACATGGCATCGGGCAGGCGGTTCATATCCTTGATGCCACCGAGGCTGCGATGCAGCTTGTCTTTCTCGCGGCGCAGCATCAACGCCTCTTTTTTACTCATTTTCTCGAAAGTACCGTCCTCCTCCATCGCCTCAAGGTCCTTGAGCCGCTTGATGGATTGGCGCACGGTTTTGAAATTGGTCATCATACCGCCAAGCCAGCGGTGATTGACGAAGGGCATCTTGCAGCGCAGCGCTTCGCTGCTGACGGTGTCCCGGGCCGAGCGTTTGGTGCCCACGAACAACACCGAACCCTTGTTGCCGACCAGCTTGCCGATGTAGTTCAACGCATCGTTGTACAGCGGCAGCGTCTTTTCCAGATTAATAATATGGATTTTGCTGCGTTCCCCGAAAATAAAAGGTGCCATTTTCGGGTTCCAGAAACGGGCCTGATGGCCGAAATGCACGCCGGCTTCCAGCATCTGGCGCATGCTTACGGTAGACATAATATAAACCTCTTAGTAGGGTTAGGCCTCCATACGCCCCGTGCAGTAACCCGATTGTGGGCACCCAACTGCACGTGTCGACGCATGTGTGGATTTAAGTTCGCGTGCCACAAACCTGCGAAACGCGTTGTTAACAAGCCGCGCTTTATACCATACACTACCGCTAACAGCAATTATTCCGGCAACTTAGCCGGGGCTCTCGGGTCACTCACCAGCAGCTAAAACCCGCATTGCACGGCGGGTATGGGATGTCATGGCTACCACGATAAAAACCAGTGAAGAAATCGATAAAATGCGCATTGCCGGCCGACTGGCCGCCGAGGTGCTGGAAATGGTCGAATCCCACGTACAACCGGGTGTCAGCACCGACGAGTTGGACCGAATTTGTCACGATTATATCGTCAACGTCCAACAGGCGGTGCCGGCGCCGCTCAACTACCGCGGTTTCCCCAAATCCATCTGCACCAGCCTGAATCACCAGGTCTGCCACGGAATTCCGGGCAATCGTCTGCTCAAAGCCGGCGATATGCTGAATATCGACGTCACGGTGATAAAAGACGGCTTTCACGGCGACACCAGCAAGATTTTTTTTATTGGCGAGCCGGGAGTACTCGCCAAACGGCTGGCCGGAATTACCTATGAATGCATGGCCTTGGGCATCCGCATGGTGCGCCCGGGCGTGCAACTCGGTGACATCGGTCACGCTATCCAGCGCCACGCCGAAGCGCACGACTATTCCGTCGTGCGGGAGTACTGCGGTCACGGCATCGGACGGGAATTTCACGAGGAACCGCAGGTCCTGCACTACGGCAGACCGGGCACCGGTATGACGCTTGAGCCGGGTATGACGTTCACTATAGAACCGATGATCAATGTCGGCAGGCGGCACACCAAACTCCTCAAAGACGGCTGGACTGTGGTCACCAAGGACCACAGCCTGTCCGCGCAATGGGAACACACCGTTCTGGTGACCCCCGAGGGCTATGAAGTCCTGACCCTGCGCGAGGGCGAAAGCATCTGATGCGCTCTGAATTCAGTCCGTTGCCCTCGCCCGAACCGGAAGTCGCAAGCGATTCCGCCTTTGCGGGCTGGTTCGACACCAAGCTGCTCGACAGCGCCGAGGACGACGAGGGACTGCCGCGGGCTTTCCGGCAGTTCCTGCAGCAGGTCCGCGAGGTGCTGGCCCGGCGTTTTCTCGACGGTGAGGATATCACCGCTCTGATCCATGCCCGCAGCTGGGCGGTCGACCAGGTGCTGGTGCGGAGTTGGCGGCGTTGGCTGGGGGATTTCAACGGTGCGCTGGTGGCAGTCGGCGGGTACGGACGGCGCGAGCTGCTGCCAGGATCCGACATCGACCTCCTGGTGCTGTTGGAGGTCGCCGCAGGCCCCGAGTCCGGCGGCCGGCTCGAAGCCCTGCTCAGCGGACTGTGGGATATCGGCCTGGAGGTCGGTCACAGCGTGCGCACCTTGCAGGAATGCCAAGAGCAGGCCCGCGCCGACATCACCGTGGCGACCAATCTCATGGAAGCGCGCCTGCTGTGCGGCTCGGAGCCCCTGTTCGAGGCCATGCGCGAGCGCACCGGCCCCGACAGTGTGTGGCCCAGCGCGGCCTTTTTTGCCGCCAAACTCAAGGAACAAGAGGCGCGCTACAAGCGCTTTGACGATGCGCTTTATAACCTGGAGCCCAATGTCAAGGAGGGCCCGGGCGGCCTGCGTGACGGGCAGATGATCGCCTGGGTATTCAAACGCCATTTCGGCTCCGACCGCCTGCGGGATCTGGTCGCGCGCGGCTTCATCAGCGATGAGGAATACGCGCAATTGATGGAAAGCCAGCGTTTCCTCTGGCGGGTGCGTTTCGGTCTGCACCAGCTCACGGGGCGTCGCGAGGATCGACTGCTGTTCGATCACCAGCGCGCGCTGGCCAAACAGTTTGGCTATCACGACGAGGCCCACCACCTGGCGGTGGAATGGTTCATGAAAGACTACTACCTCGCCATACGCCAGCTCAGCCAGTTAAACGAAATGCTGCTGCAACTGTTCAAGGAGGCGATACTCTACGCCGAGGACAGCGAGAGCGCGCCGGTAAAAATCAACCGTCGCTTTCAGGCGCGCAAGGGATTCCTGGAAGTCCGCTACGACACGGTGTTCGAGCACTACCCGTTCGCCATGCTGGAAGTGTTTTTGCTGCTGCAGCAGCACCCGGAACTACAGGGCGTCCGGGCCTCGACTATCCGCCTGCTGCGCCACTACCAATATCTTATTGACGATGATTTTCGCAACGACATACGCTGTCGCAGCCTGTTCATGGAAATCTTCCGTCAGCCGCGCGGCCTCACCCACGAGCTGCGGCGCATGAACCGCTACGGCATTCTCGAAGCCTATTACCCGCCGTTTGAGCACATTGTCGGACAGATGCAGCACGACCTCTTTCACGCTTACACGGTGGACGAACACACGCTGTTTGTAATCCGCAATCTGCGGCGGTTTTTTGTTAATACTCACGCGCAGGAATTTCCCTTGTGCAATCGGGTGGCGCAGAGTATCCCCAAGCCCGAGCTGTTGTACCTTGCCGGCCTGTTTCACGATATCGCCAAAGGCCGCGGCGGCAGTCATTCCGAGCTGGGCGCGGTCGATGCGCGCGAATTTCTCGCCCGCCACGACCTTAGCGAATACGACCAGAACCTGGTGGCGTGGCTGGTGGAAAACCATCTCCTCATGTCCAGCGTGGCGCAGCGGCGCGACATCTCCGACCCCGATGTGATTCACGAGTTCGCCTGCCAGGTCGGCGGCCGTACGCGTCTCGACTTCCTCTACCTGCTGACCGTGGCCGATATCTGCGCTACCAACCCGACGCTCTGGAACAGCTGGAAGGATGCGTTGCTGAAAGATCTCTACAACTCCACCTGCCGCGCCTTGCTGCGCGGCCTGGAAAACCCGCTGCATCGCGAGGAGCTGATCGGCGATATCAAGCAGGCCGCGCGCGCGCGCCTGCTCGACACAGGCCTCGACACCCAATTGCTCGAAGGTCTGTGGAACGACCTGCCGGAGGATTATTTCCTGCGCCATAAGACCAACGAAGTCGTCTGGCACGCCGGAGTGATCCTCGAACCCGGGCACAGCGATGGCGTCCGCGTGGCACTGTTGCCCCACTCGGAGCGCGGCGGCAGCGCGTTGTTCGTCTACACGCCGGTGATAGACCGGTTGTTCAGCCGCACTACCGGGTTGCTCGACCAGTTGGGCATGACGATTACCGAAGCGCGGATTATCACCACGGCGCGCGACTATGCCCTCGACACTTATCAGGTGCTCAACGCTTCCGGCGAGCCGGTGCTAGACCGCTATCAGGGACAGGAGCTGCTGACGCTGATCAATCAGGAACTGGCGGAACCCGACGGTGACTTTACCCTGGTGGCGCGAACCGCGCCGCGCCGGCTGCGCCACTTCAAAGTCGAGACCAAAGTGAATTTCGAACATGATGAGACCGCCCAACGCACCATCGTCGAGCTCATCACCACCGACTACCCGGGGCTGCTGTCGCGCGTCGGACGGGTATTTTTCAGTAACGACGTGCAATTGCAGAACGCCAAAATCAGCACCTTCGGTTCTCAGGCAGAAGACGTCTTTTTTGTCACCGACATGCAGGGAAACCCGTTGGATGAGCAGCAGCAGGCGCGTCTGCGCAGTGAATTGGTCCGCGTTCTGGATAGCACCGATTAACGCACGTTCGAGGTTGCGTCGGGTAAGCCTTCGATGGCTTAGGGTGCCGCGAGCGGCACATGCACCATCGAAGGCTTACCCGACGCCACCTCTGGGTTCGGTGGTTACAAAACCAAAGCATTCCGAAATAACTGCGTCGCCCCTCTTGGGAGTTTCTCCGCCGCTCAGCGCGGAATCTGACAGCGCCGACCCCGCCCCTACTGAATCACCGTCTGACCGTTCATATAGGGTTGCAGGACTTTCGGTATGCGTATGGAACCGTCGCGCTGCTGGTGGTTTTCCATTACCGCGACCAGGGTTCTACCGACCGCCAGACCCGAACCATTGAGGGTATGCACCAACTCGGGTTTACCGTTATCGGGGTTGCGAAAGCGTGCCTGCAGACGCCGCGCCTGGAAATCGACGAAGTTGCTGCACGAGGATATTTCCCGATACGCTTGCTGGCCAGGCAGCCAGACCTCCAGGTCATAGGTTTTGGCCGCCGAGAAGCCGATATCGCCGCTGCACAGCGCCATGACTCTATAGGGCAGTTCGAGGCGCTGGAGGATGGTTTCCGCGTGAGCGGTTAACTCTTCCAGCGCCTCCCAAGACGTCTCCGGACGGACGATCTGCACCATTTCAACTTTTTCGAACTGGTGTTGCCGGATCAGACCACGGGTGTCCTTACCGTAGGAGCCGGCCTCGGATCTGAAACAGGGGGTATGCGCGGTCAGGCGCAAGGGCAGTTGTTCGGCATCGAGGATTTGTTCGCGCACCAGGTTGGTGAGCGGTACTTCCGCGGTCGGTATCAGATAAAACCCGGGCTCGCCGCGGGTGGCGAACAGGTCTGCCTCGAATTTCGGCAACTGCCCGGTGCCGCGCAGGCTCTCGGCGTTGACCAGATACGGCACGTAACATTCCTCGTAGCCGTGGTCCGCGGTATGGGTATCGAGCATGAACTGGATCAGCGCCCGCTGCAGACGCGCCAGCGGCCCGCGCAGCACCGCGAAGCGCGAGCCCGAGAGTTTCACCGCCGCGTCGAGCTCCAGACCGTTCAGCGCGGCGCCCAAATCGACGTGATCGCTGGCCTCGAAATCAAACGCGGCAGGCTCGCCCCAGCGGCGTACTTCCAGGTTCTGCGACTCGTCACCGCCCGGGGGTACGGATTCGTCGGGGAGATTCGGAATCCCCAGCAACAGGTCGCCGAGCCGCTCCTGGACGTCGTCCAAAGAGGCTCTGGCGGCGTCGAGTTCCGCGCCCAGACCGGCCACCTGATCGAGCAGCGGCTGGATGTCCTCACCCGAGGCCTTGGCTTTACCAATGGCTTTTGAACGGCTGTTTCTCTGTGCCTGCAGCTCCTCGGTGCGCACCTGAAGGGCTTTGCGTTCGCTCTCCAGCCGCTCGATGCTCCGGGTGTCGAGCATAAAACCGCGCCCTTTCAAGCGCTCAGCCACCTGGTCCAGGTTGTTTCTGATCAGTTTCGGATCCAGCATAAAACTATCGGGCTACTCGTCCATTCAACAATTCATTTGCGCCTGCCAGCAGACGATGTGCCCCGGCTCGAACTTGGTTTCGAGCTGGCCCATCAACGCCTCGACCTTGGCGGGGGTGTCGAAAAACTCCACGGTCACCGGCAGATCCAGCGACAGATCCAGCAGCGAGGAAGAATGCACCGTGCCGCTGCGGCCAAATCCGGAAATGGCGCGAAACACCGTCACCCCGCGCACCTGAGCTTCGTCGTGCAGACAGCGCAACAGATCCTTCAGCTTCTTGTCCGCCTCGGTCAGATAGATGCGCACAAAGGTAACCGTTTCAAACTTCATATCTGCCTCGCCAGCAGTACTCCAAGGGCCGCCGCGGCCACGCACAAGGTTACGCTCAGTAGCATGTTGAGCAGCGCCCTGGCGAGCTGTCCGGCCTCTATCAGATTTAGCGTTTCCAATGAAAAGGTCGAAAAAGTGGTGAACGCACCGAGCAGACCGATAAGCACAAAAGCCCGCCAGGCCACCGCGCCTGCCACCCGTTCAAGCAACCAGATGTAGAGGAAACCCATGGCCAGACTGCCCGCTACATTCACCACCAGCGTGCCGTAGGGAAATCCGCGCCCGGCTACAGCATACACCCATCCGGAAACCCAGAAACGCAGCAGTGCCCCGAGGGCACCGCCGCCGGCGATGGCGAACATCTGATTCATCGGGCACCGATATTACCGCAACACTTACACTGTCGCATTTATTTGTTGTCCCTGGCGGCTCGTTTGTCCAGCTCTCGAAGATGAGCCAGTTTTTCGCCGATGCGTTGCTCCAGCCCGCGATCCACCGGCCGGTAGTAGTGCGCCGCTTGCATTTCCTCGGGAAAATAACTTTCTCCCGCCGCGTAGCCCTCAGGCTCATCGTGTGCATAACGGTATTGCCGACCGTAGTCGAGTTCTTTCATCAGGCGCGTGGGCGCGTTGCGCAGGTGTAGCGGCACCTCCAGAGAGCCGTGCCGAACGGCATCTTTCGTGGCGGCTTTGAAAGCCATGTATACGGCGTTGCTCTTGGCCGCGCAAGCCATATACACCACCGCCTGAGCGATCGCCAGTTCGCCCTCGGGGCTGCCGAGACGCTCCTGCACGTCCCACGCCTGCAACGCCAGCGTCAGCGCGCGGGGGTCGGCATTGCCGATATCCTCGCTCGCCATGCGCACCACGCGGCGGGCCAGATACAGCGGGTCGCACCCGCCATCCAACATGCGCGCCAGCCAGTACAGGGCCGCATCCGGCGACGAACCGCGCATCGATTTGTGCAACGCCGAAATCTGGTCGTAAAACGCTTCACCGCCCTTGTCGAAACGTCTCACCCCGCCGGAGAGCACTTCGGCCAGCGCGGTGTCGCTGACCGCCGCTTCGTCACTGCTCAGGTCAAAAACGATTTCCAACAGACTCAGCGCACGACGCGCGTCGCCGTCGGCCGCCTGCGCAATACGCATCAGTTGTGGCGCTTCTATCCGCGCGCCTGCCGCGCCCAGACCGCGTTCGCTGTCACTCAGCGCCTGGTGCAGCACGGCCACCAGTTCCTCGACGCTGAGGCGTTTGAGGACATAGGTACGCACCCGCGACAGCAGCGCGTTATTCAGTTCAAACGACGGATTCTCCGTGGTGGCGCCGACCAACAACACCGTGCCGTCCTCGACGAACGGCAGAAAAGCATCCTGCTGCGCTTTGTTGAAACGGTGTACCTCATCGACAAACAGCAGCGTCTGGCGCCGCTCTACCTGCTGACGCCGGCGGGCCACCTCCACCGCCTGGCGCACATCCTTAACCCCGGCAAGTACCGCTGAGAGGGCGACGAACTCGGCGCCGGATCCCGCCGCCAGCAAGTGTGCCAAAGTGGTTTTACCGGTGCCGGGGGGACCCCAGAACAACATGGAGTGCAGCTGCCCCGCCGCCACCGCCAGGCGCAACGGCTTGGCCGGCCCGAGTATATGGCTTTGGCCAATAAATTCGTCCAGGTTGCGCGGACGCATGCGATCGGCCAGCGGCCGGAATCCGGCGCCGGCGGTGCTCATGATCCGGGGCCGATGATGTCCGTCCCTTCGGGTAGCTGCAAGTGAAACAGGCCGCTGTCGAGCTTGCGGTTGCGCTGCAGGTCGGCGAAACGGATGCGCGTGTGGTTACCGAAACCGTCGACCACCTCGATGGTGTCGAGCTGCCGCCCGTCAAAACCGATGCGCACCTTTTCCACCGATGCGTCCTGCTGGCGCGGCTGGAGACGGTACCAGGCAAGCCCCCCGGCCTCCCCGTCCGACTGCCAGGTCATGACTTCGGAAAGTGGGCGGTAGCCGCTCAGCAGCAACGCCGGGGTGGTGCTGAGCGCGGCGTCCAGGTCCTTGACGGTGGCCTGTTCGAGGTCTTCGTCGTAAGTCCACAGCTGTGTGCCGTCGGAGACGATCAGCTGACGATAGGGTGTACGATAATCCCAGCGGAAACGTCCCGGGCGTTGTATCCACACCTGGCCCTGTGAATGCTGCATCTGCTCGCCGGCGCTGTCGAACACGCTCTGGGTAAAATTCGCCTGAATCGATTCCAGCCCGGAAAACCAATCGCTGACCAGATCGGCCGCCTGGGCTGAAAAAGGGCTAAAACCGGCCAACAGACACAGAATGACTGCTAGCAGTCTGCCGTGCCGGCGCGCGGGTGTATTTTGCCTAAACATTCTGCTCTATACCTCGGGCGGTGGTGGTGCCAGTACTTCGCGGTTGCCGTTGGACTGCTGCGGCCCGACGATACCGCAGGCCTCCATTTGTTCAATCATGCGCGCGGCGCGGTTATAACCGATTTTGAGCCGGCGCTGCACACCGGAAATCGAGGCGCGCCGGGTTTCGGTAACCACCCGCACGGCGTCATCGTAGAGCGGGTCGCTTTCGGCGTCATCCTCGTCGCTCTGTCCGCCGCCGCCCGGCAGAAAGTCCGTGCTGGTCTGCAGGATATCCTCGATGTAGTCGGGTTCACCGCGCCCTTTGAGGTGATCGACAACCCGATGCACCTCCGGGTCATCGACGAAAGCGCCGTGCAGGCGCATCGGAATACCGGTACCCGGCGCCAGGTAGAGCATATCGCCGTGGCCGAGCAGCGCTTCGGCACCGGTCTGGTCGAGGATGGTGCGCGAATCGATTTTGGACGACACCTGAAAAGCGATGCGAGTAGGGATGTTGGCCTTGATCAGGCCGGTAATAACATCCACCGACGGGCGCTGAGTGGCCAGTATCAAGTGCACGCCGGCAGCTCGCGCTTTCTGCGCCAGCCGGGCGATCAGCTCCTCGACTTTTTTGCCGACCACCATCATCATGTCGGCCAGTTCATCAATAATGACCACAATGAACGGCAGGGGTTCCAGCGTCGGTGGTTCGGGGTGTTCTTCCAGCAAATCGTCGGGCTTGAACAGCGGATCGGGAATCGGATTGCCGTTATCGATGGCTTCCTGCACTTTGCGATTGTAGCCGGCGATATTGCGCACGCCCAGGGCCGCCATCAGTTTGTAACGGCGCTCCATTTCGCCCACACACCAGCGCAGTGCATTGGCCGCTTCCTTCATGTCCGTTACCACCGGGGTGAGCAGATGGGGTATCCCCTCATAGACCGACAGTTCCAGCATTTTCGGGTCGATCATGATAATGCGCACGTCTTTGGGCAGTGTCTTGTAGAGCAGACTCAGCACCATGGCGTTAATCGCCACCGACTTGCCCGAACCGGTGGTGCCGGCGACCAGCAGGTGGGGCATTTTCGCCAGATCCACCACCGTCGGCAGGCCGCCGATATCCTTGCCCAGCGCCAGCGTCAGCGGTGAGGGCGAATCGTCGTACTCGGCGGATTTGAGGATCTCGCTGAGCGAGACGATTTCGCGCTGCTCGTTGGGGATTTCCAGACCGATGACGGTCTTACCCGGTATCACTTCAACCACCCGCACACTGATCGCCGACAGCGCCCGCGCCAGATCCTTGGCCAGATTGCTGATCTGGCTCACCTTGACGCCGGTGCCCGGCTGCAGCTCGAAACGGGTAATCACCGGGCCCGGCTGCACCGCCACCACTTCGACCTCGATACCGAAATCGGCCAGCTTCATCTCCACCAGGCGCGACATGGCTTCGAGCGCCGCTTCGGAATAGCCCTCGGTGTGATCGTAAGGTTCATTGAGCAGCGACAGCGGCGGCAGCTCGGTATTCGCGGGGGCATCGAACAGCTTGACCTGACGCTCGCGCTCGACCCGGTCGCTGACCTCGACTTTCTTGATCACCGGTTCGATGCGCGGTGGCTTGCGGGGGATAGTTAGCCGCTTTTCCTGTTTGGCGGCCACGGTTTCTTCGCGTTTGCGACGCGCCTTGCGGGCTTCGAGCTGCAACTTCACCTGGGCGAACCGCTCGCTCAGCCAGGCAGCCGCCTGCAAACTCGCTCTGCCTGTCCAGTCCATCAGGCTGAGCCAGGACAGACCGGTGAACAATGTCACCCCGGAGAGAAACAGCGCCAGGAGAAACAGCGTCGCCCCCATGAAGCTGAACAGTGCGTCGAGATTGTGCCCGACCAGATTGCCGAACACACCGCCGGCATCCAGCGGCAGCCTGCCCGGTTCAATGTGAAAATGCAGTGTGGCCAACGCACAACCGGAGGCGACCGTGAGCAGAAAGCCGGCCCAGCGCACAGCCAGCACGTGGATATCAACGCCGCCGCTCGGCGTGCGACCGCGAAACACCAGCCAGCCGCTGAACGCCACCATTAACGGAAACAGATACGCCAGGTAACCGAACAGATACAGAAACACATCGGCGAACCAGGCGCCAACCACGCCGCCAAAGTTGTTTACCGCCTGGGTCGGGCCACGGTGCGACCAGCCGGGATCCTGGGCGTTATAACTGATCAGTGACAGCAACAGATACAGGGCCACCGCCGCCGTAACGAACAGCGTGCCTTCACGCAGGCCCTTGCTGACCTGAGGATGGATCTTCTGCGTTTCCGCTTTTTTTCGACGCGCTTGAGCCAAAGTAAGAAATATCAGTAAGTATATACGTTAAGGCATTAAATATTTGAGAGATTTTAAAGCCGATTCACCCAATGAGCAAGGACTTGGGCCGCGCCGCCTCAGCGCGGCTGCTACAATCCCCCATGACTACCCGACATCCCGGCAACCGTTAACCGTTAACCGTCATTCCGGCGGAGGCCGGAATCCAGAACTCTTCCCACTAGATTCCGGCCTTCGCCGGAATGACAGTCACGCTGGATTCCGGCCTCCGCCGGAATGACGGTTATGAGGCGGTTACCTACGCCGGAATGACGGAACGGCGCATAAACTCAGACCCTGCGTGGACGCTAGTGAACCCTGAGTGAATGGTAGCAGGATTAACGCAGCGGCGTTGCGATCGCCTCCGGCCCTTGGTGGCGGCAGTTCTTTACCGCTTCCCGCACATTCCGTACCATTGCCAGCCAGTTTTGCCACGCCCTGGTAAATATTCACCTTCGTGCTTTTACAGCGGCGCTCTGACAGCGCTTCAATCCGGAGTCATGACACTATGAGCGATACCAAGCATTGCCGCCTTCTTATCCTGGGTTCGGGCCCCGCCGGCTATACGGCGGCGATCTATGCCGCCCGCGCCAACCTCCAACCGGTGCTGGTCACCGGCCTGGAACAGGGCGGCCAGCTGATGACGACGACAGATGTGGAAAACTGGCCGGCCGGTGTCGAGGGCCTGCAGGGGCCTGCTCTGATGGAAGACATGCGCGAGCACGCCGCACGCTTCAACACCGAAATCATTTTCGACCACATCAACAAGGTCGACCTGAATCAGCGCCCGCTATGGCTGCACGGTGACGCCGGCAGCTACACCTGCGACGCGTTGATTATCGCCACCGGCGCTTCGGCGCAGTATCTCGGCATGCCCTCCGAAGAGGCCTTCAAGGGCAAAGGTGTGTCTGCCTGCGCCACCTGCGACGGTTTTTTCTACCGCGGCAAACCGGTGGCGGTGATCGGCGGGGGCAACACTGCGGTTGAAGAAGCGCTGTACCTGGCAAATATTGCCTCGCGCGTGACGCTGGTACACCGCCGCGACCAACTGCGCGCTGAGAAAATCCTCCAGGACCGCCTGTTTGCGCGGGAAAAAGAAGGGACGGTGGAAATCGCCTGGAACCACGTGCTGGACGAGGTTCTCGGCGATGACAGCGGGGTGACCGGCATGCGCATCAAGGACGTGCAAGACGCTTCGACGCGCGATATCAGCCTCGACGGGGTGTTCATCGCCATCGGCCATAAACCGAATACGAGTCTTTTCGAAGGGCAGTTGGAGATGCACAAAGGCGGCTATATAAAGGTTAAAAGCGGCGTCGAGGGTAATGCCACCGCCTGCAGCATTGAGGGCGTGTTCGCCGCCGGTGACGTCGCCGATCATGTTTACCGCCAGGCGGTGACTTCGGCGGGTTCCGGCTGCATGGCCGCGCTGGACGCCGAGAAATACCTGGACAATCTGGACAAGCAGAACTGAGACCCTCGGCGCCCGGGGCGCCGCGCCTCTGCCCCGCTACTCGGAATGCGCTTTTACGATTTGCTCGTAAACGTAGCCGTGCAGGGCGAAGGTCTCCTGCTCTTCGGTGATGCGGAATTCCAAGCCATGATAATAGCTGCCGCTGCCGTGCTCCTCGCTTTGGCCAACGTGTATATTGCGCATCACGCCGGGTAGCGACAACAGTTTCTCGTTGCCACCGATTTTCAGCGCGCAGCGCACCACCACCTCGTCGCCGCTGACCCCCAGCGGTTCGCCCGCCACCATCAGCGCCCCGGTGGTGCTGATATCGATAATGGTTCCGGAGCGCGGCTTTTCGAACTGGTAATCGGGGTTGGCGTTTTTCAACGAGGCAAACAACTTGACGCGCACCCGCTCGGCCTTGCGCACGGTGATCTGTTCGACCTGCTCGGGATAGGCCATGTGCAGGTAGGGAAAGGGGCGGGTACAGGTGCGCAATATGGTGCTGGTAAAACCGACAATCCGCTTGCCGGCCAGCATGCGCACTACGAACGGCTGCCCCTCGCGCATGAACATGGTTTTGCCGCCGATAGTGGGCGTGGTCACCAATAAACTCGCTCCGCGCACGTAGCCGATCAGCTTGACCTGCAGGCGGCGTGAATCTTCCCCGTCGCGCGGCTGCAACTGCAGCGTCTCACCCACCTGGATTTTCAGGTCAGAATAGTCCATCCGCCTATTGTAAAGCAAAACCCTTGATTCAAATATAGATATATGCCGACCAAGTTTGGTTAAACTATCCGCATGGAACTGCAAGTCATCACCGCGATCGACCAGCTGGAGCGCGACGCCTGGAACCGGGTCTCGGGCACCGCGCATCCCTTCCTGCGCCATGAGTTTCTCGCCGCGCTGGAAAACCACCGCTGCGTCGGAGCGCGCTATGGCTGGTTGCCGCGGCATCTGGCGGCGTTCGAAAACGGCCGGTTGGTGGGCGCGGTACC
>JASBSN010000068.1 GCA_030148915.1 Thiogranum sp. | reverse complement strand
TGGACCCTGCAACCTGAACAAGGACAGTATGGGGGAGACTCCGCCCGCCAGGAGTAACAGGGGCGCGCGCAGCCCGGCCGCGGCCCCGTCGTTGGGATGTACTCCATACCCGGATTATGGTCTGGCGCGCATTGACATGCCTTGCGGGCATCTTATAATGCACCGGTTTACAACGACAGGCGCGTAGCTCAGTTGGTTAGAGCACCACCTTGACATGGTGGGGGTCGTTGGTTCGAATCCAATCGCGCCTACCAATATCTGCCGTAAAGGCTGTCCTTGCCCGGTAAAGCCCATGATTTAAATGAGGCATAGTCGAATAAGGGCCCCTACTGTTGTCTTACCCGGTCTCGGTAGGCAATTCTGTGTAACTTCCTGATCTGTTTTCCAGTTGACAAAGGGGCGTCGTGTTGTCGGCTACCAGTATAAAGAATAAGATTTTGATCTTCGCCCTCCTTGCGACGCTGGTTCCCTCGGCGGGTCTGGGCCTGCTGCTGTTCTGGCAGTACCGGGTGATCATTGCCGACAACGTGACCCATCAATTGCGTACTCTGGCGAGCGACGCCGGTCGCGAGCTGGAGTTCTGGCTCGGCAAGCAAGTCGACGGCTTGCGTACAGTGGCGGGCTCCGAGACGGTTATCAACGGTATTTCGCCACCCTCGGTGCCGCCCTCCGGCAATGCCCTGCAAAGTACACAGGTGCTGTCGCACTATCTGCGCCTGGTGCAGGACAAACTCGATCCATTGCTGGAATTGACGGTATTGGATGCCCGCGGTCAGGTGGTCGCCAGTAGTGCCGAGCAGCCCGTACCGATGGTATTGCCAAATCCCTGGCCGCCCTCTGCCGCCACGCAAGGGGTACTCATCGATCTGCCCCACGACGACGCCCACGGCGATGCCACGCTCACGCTGGCGGTTCCGGTGTTGTCGCTGGACGATCAGATTTTGGGCGTCTTGATGGCGCTCGTCGACCTGAGAACTGTGCAGTCGCGTCTCAATTATATAGCCAACAGATCTCCCGGCGATGTGGCGCTGGTGGATCTGCGCGGCAGAGTGTTGCTGGACACCCGCGGTGACCTCACCAGCGAACCGTCCTTGCTGGAACCGGAGATCCTGCAGCGCTTACGCACGCAAGCCGGCCAGCCTACGACTTTCGAGGGACATCGGCACGGCCAAGTGCTCGGGCTCGCTGAAGAGCCGGGCAAACTTCCGGTCCTCGTGGTGGCAGAACGCGATCGCGAAGAAATTTACCGTGCCTGGGTCGTTTTCCGCAATTTGTTCCTGAGCTTGCTGGGCGGGCTGACCTTGTTGGTGGCTGTGGCGGGCTGGGGGATGGGGCGGTCCATAGTCAAGCCGCTGAAACGGCTGAGCAGAGCCGCGGACGCTATTGCCGGCGGCGACCTGAATGTCGAGCTGCCCGTAGTACGCGGCGATGAGATCGGCCATCTGACCCAAGTCTTCAACCAGATGACCAACAACCTGCGCCGCAGTCATGAGGAAGTGGAGGCTGCCAGCCACGTTTTGCAGCAACAGAACGAGCTGTTGGAAACTCTGTCCGTGACCGACGGCCTTACCGGTCTTTACAACCGCAAGAAACTCGATGATATTCTAGCCCAACAGCTTGAGCGTTTTAGCCGCAACCAACGGCCCTTCGCCGTGCTGCTGCTGGATATTGACCACTTCAAGACGGTCAACGACACCTATGGGCATCTCGCCGGCGATGAAATATTGAAAAACACGGCCAAAACACTGTCGCAGTCGATTCGCAGCGTGGATTATGCGGCGCGCTACGGCGGCGAGGAGTTCGCTATCGTGTTACCGGAAACTTCCACGCACACCGCCCGGGAGTTGGCCGAACGTATCCGTCATCAAATCGAGCGTGCCCGCTGTCAATTCGACGGTCAATCGCTAACCATTACCTTAAGTATAGGTGTGGCGGCTGTGCGCGACGATGATGAAACCGCGCAGGCCGTTATTGGCCGTGCCGATCAGATGCTCTACGAGGCCAAGCACGCCGGCCGTAACCGGGTTCACTGCGCCGATTGAAGCCGCTCGCCCGGTGCGAGTAATTTGCCTAATATCCAACCCGAGTTGCCGTTTTCGGTCTGTACGCGCAGCCAGGAGCCCTGGTAAGCGAGGGCAACGATCGGGGTCATCTTTTTCAATACGACAATAACCTCGGCATCGAGGTGCGGCCGGCGGCGCAGCCGGGCATCGGCCGTCGTTTTCAGCGCTATGGCGTTCTTGAAGGGGACCTCTGCGCTCGGCTGCATCGGCGTGTTTGAAGCGTTATCGACTAGCATATCGATGAGTTGTTCCGCCTGGGCGGTGAACTCTGCGGCGGCGCTGAGTTTATCCCGGGCGAAGGCGGTCGAGGCGGCATCGAGAAATTGTTGGGCGATCGCTTGCAGCTGCCGCTCACCTGGTGTGCCTGAGTCGGAGCGCAGTCCCTCCATGGCCACTTCAACCTCGGCCAGGTGCGATGCGACATCGGCGTCGGTGGCGATGCGCCGCAGCTTCATCTCTGCGCGCGCAGCGTCGCCGGTGGTTTCTTTCAACTCCTTCACTTGATCTATTTGCTGCGCCCGCAGACGAGCGATTTCCGCGTCCCGGTCTGCCAGCAGCTGTTGCAGGCGAACGATCTCGCGCTGTTGATCGTTACAGGCAGTCTGCGTATCAGGCTGCCAACTGGCGCAGCCGCTCGCCGTCAAGCACAATAGCGCCAGCGCGGTCCGACGCCGAGCGGCATGACCGAGGGCTGTCCTCACCGGCACCGCTCGGGCGGAATGGGGCGGAGCACATGAGAGGTGAACAGCGGGTATGGCCGCCAACAATGATGATCTGCGTATCAATTAGTAATCCTTGAAAAAACGGCATGGATTTGAGCTGCCGGCCCCTCATTGTACCGGTTCTGTAAGAGGGACGGTTAGGGCAGAGCCGAACGCACGCTGTAACGGCGATATCTGGAAGATGTTATGCAAAAAATAACTATGCTACTGGTCAGTCTTCTGGGCGCCGGCGGCTCGGTGCCGGTTGGGGCGACCAACTGGCTGGAAGTACAGGGCGTTGAACCGGCCGGATCCACTGAGCGTTTTCGTCTCTGGGGTTTTATTCAGCCGCAGTACAATTATACGCGTGGTTCCAAGCTTCCTGCCGGACCTTTCGCCGATCAACCAGCGGTGTTTAACCTGATAGGCCCCGACCAGCAATCAAATTCGACCTCGCAGATCAATCGTGCGCGTGTCGGAGTTCGGGGAGCTAATTTCCCCTTGGACGGCAAAACCAACTATCTGCTTCTGTTGGAAGCCGGAAGAAACGGTATCACTCGGCTGGGCGATTCAGCGGTGGCGGCAAGTGACGCCAGTATCACCTTGAACCATATCCCGCATGCCCGGGTACGCGTCGGTCAGTTCAAATACCCGGGTGCGGAGGAAGGGCTGCAGGCGATTCAGGTTTTCAACTACATCAATTACACCAGCGTCACCAATCAGTTGTTGCTGGAGCGCTTCTTTGACGGCGACGGTTCCGACCCCCAGGACGCCAATACCCCCAACGGCTCGACCGGGGCGTTTCGCGATATCGGCATACAGGTTTTCGACTGGTTCAATTGGGCCGGTTTCGAGCATACCTACGCCGCTATGGTGGGCAACGGCAACGGCCTCAATCGGGCCGACAACGACAACCACAAGGACTTCTATCTTTACTGGGCAGCGGAACGCATTTTTGCCGACCCCAAGGGCAGCCCGCGCCAGGGTTTGAAGCTGTTCGGCTGGTATCAACAGGGCAAGCGCACCCTGAGCTTCGTCGCCGGCGCGCCCGGCGAGGCGGAATTTGAACGCCGGCGCTGGGGTCTCGGCACCACCTATCGGCGCGGCAAATGGCGCGCCGCGGCCGAGTATATCAGCGCCGACGGCATGATTATGAACGGCACCGACGGCGGCGCCGTGCCGGGTAGTCGCAACAATGCCGACACGCAGACCGCCTCCAACAACGTGGCAACCGATGGCAAAGGCGACGGCTTTTACCTGGACGTGGGCTATCGGGCGCTTGCGAAGCTGGAGCTCGATGTGCGTTATGATTATTTGGATCGGGTCAGAAATGTCGCCGCCGATGAACGCGAGTTCAACACCTGGACGTTGGGTGCGCAGTGGTTCTTCAACAACAAAACCCGTGCCTTGCTCAACTATGAAATCCGTGATGCCCGAGCGCCTGGCAGCGCCTCCTCGGCGCCGCCTAACCAGATTCTCGACGCTACCGACAACCGGTTTACGGTACAGATTCTGGCGCTTTTTTAGGCGGGCTGAATCCGCGGTGGTCATGCTGGGACGAGCGACGGCAGAATGCTTCATCCGGCGATAAAGCGACCATCTAGCCGGCACCGCTCTCCAAAGCACTTTGACAGGGGCTAAAAAACCTTATATTATTTGACAAGTCAATAGCTTACCATGACGTGCGGAGATGCCTCATCGTCGCCCGACAGGGATGGCTATTGGGGCGCGTACGAGCATGATTGCCGATCCCCGCCCTTTACTGGAACGTTTATTTGGCTCAACAAGTGGCCTTTGGTAGTGGTCACCACTGGAGAAAGACAATGCCTGTAGTTACGCTGCCCGACGGCAGTCAGCGCCATTACGATCACCCCCTTACTGTGCACGAGGTGGCCCTCGACATCGGCCCCGGACTGGCCAAGGCGACGCTGGCCGGTAAGGTCGATGGCGCGCTGGTCGATGCCGGCTATTGCATCGAGGGCGACACGGCGCTGGCCATCGTGACGGTCAAAGACGACGACGCGCTGGAGCTGATCCGTCACGACGCGGCGCATGTCATGGCCCAGGCCGTGCAAGAACTTTACCCCGGCACCCAGGTCACCATCGGTCCGGCGATCGATAACGGCTTTTATTACGATTTCGCCCGCGAGCAGCCGTTCACCCCCGAGGATCTGCGCGCCATCGAAGCGCGCATGCAGGAGATCGTCAAACGCGATCTGCCCATCCAGCGCGAAGTGTGGTCGCGGCAGGAGGCGATGCAGACGTTCGGCGATATGGGCGAAAGCTACAAAGTTGAAATCATCGACGACATTATTCCCGAAGGTGAGGAACTGTCGGTATATCGGCAGGGCGAATGGTTCGACGTCTGCCGCGGACCGCATCTGCCGAGTACCGGCAAACTACCCAAGGCCTTCAAGCTGATGAGTGTCGCCGGCGCCTACTGGCGGGGCGATTCCCGCAACCCGATGCTGCAACGCATCTATGGCACCGCCTGGCGTAATAAAGACGAGCTCAAAACGTACCTGCAGCGCCTGGAAGAGGCGGAGAAGCGTGACCACCGCAAGCTCGGCAAGGCCATGCACCTGTTCCACACCCAGGAAGAGGCGCCGGGCATGGTCTTTTGGCACGACAAGGGTTGGCGTATTTATCTGCAAATCCAGGACTATATCCGCGACAAGTTGCGCGCCCACGGTTACCAGGAAGTGCACACGCCGACGGTGATCGATCGTTCGCTGTGGGAGAAATCCGGCCACTGGGAAAAGTTTCACGACGACATGTTCGTTACCGAGTCGGAGAAGCGCACCTTCGCCATCAAGCCGATGAACTGCCCGGCGCACATCCAGATCTATAACCAGGGGCTGAAAAGCTACCGCGAACTGCCGCTGCGCCTGGCCGAGTTTGGTTCCTGTCACCGCAATGAACCGTCCGGTACGCTGCACGGTTTGATGCGCGTGCGCGGTTTCGTTCAGGACGATGCGCACATTTTCTGCAGCGAAGCGCAGATTCTCGACGAGGTCTCGGCGTTCATCGATCTGCTGTTCGAGGTCTACCGCGATTTCGGCTTTGATGACGTGATCATTAAACTCTCCACCCGTCCCGAACAGCGTGTCGGCGAAGACGTACTCTGGGATCGTGCCGAGAAAGCGCTCGAAGAGGCGCTGAACCACAAACAGCTCGATTGGCAGCTACAGCCGGGCGAGGGGGCTTTTTATGGGCCGAAAATCGAGTTCTCCCTCAAAGATTGCCTGGAACGGGTCTGGCAGCTGGGCACGATTCAACTGGATTTCTCCATGCCGGCACGACTGGGGGCGACTTATATCGCCGAGGACGGCAGCAAACAGGTACCGGTCATGCTGCACCGCGCCATTCTCGGTTCTCTGGAACGTTTCATCGGTATACTCATCGAGCACTACGCTGGTGCGCTGCCCCTCTGGCTGGCGCCCGACCAGGCCGTAGTGTTGAATATCACCGATAATCAGGCGGAATATGCCAAAAAAGTGGAAGAAACCTTGAGAAATCAGGGAGTGAGGGTTAAATCGGACTTGAGAAATGAGAAGATCGGCTTTAAAATCCGCGAGCACACAATTCAGCGCGTCCCCTACCTGCTGGTAGTCGGAGACCGGGAAGCTGATTCGAACACCGTGGCCGTGCGCACGCGTAGCGGCAAGGATCTGGGCAGTTTATCCTTGCAAGCCCTGGCCGAGGGGCTGAACGCTGAAATCGCGAGCCGCGGCCGAACTGTCTTGGAGAGTTAAAACATCGCTGCAGTAAACAAATCGAAGTACCGGCTGAACCAGAATATTGACGCCAAGGAAGTGCGCCTGGTGGGCGCCGAGGGTGAGCAGATAGGCGTTGTGCCGATCGAGGAGGCCCGGAGTGCCGCCGAGGCGGCCAGTCTGGATTTGGTGGAGATATCACCGCAGGCTGAGCCACCCGTTTGCAAAATAATGGACTACGGCAAGTTCAAGTTCGAGGAACAAAAAAAACGGCAGGCCCAGCGCAAGAAACAGAAACAGATACAGGTTAAGGAAATCAAATTCCGGCCCGGTACCGACATCGGCGATTACAACGTCAAGCTGCGCAACCTGACCAGGTTCCTCAATGAGGGCGACAAGGTCAAAGTGACACTACGTTTCCGCGGTCGGGAAATGGCGCACCAGGAACTGGGGCGCGACCTGCTGAACCGCGTCGAAGCGGATCTCGAGGAACTGGGCAGCGTTGAGCAGTTTCCGAAAATGGAAGGCCGGCAGATGGTGATGGTGCTGGCGCCGAAAAAGAAGTGATGTTTGTGCGGGGTTGTCCCACGCAGACGGCTCGTCCCGGGCTTACCGCGCCTAGGTGACGATGCGATACGGGGACAGGTTCAATCTGTCGTCCCTTAACGAAGCGGGAGAGTAGCTATGCCTAAAATGAAATCCAATCGCGGCGCCGCCAAGCGGTTCCGTCGAACCGCCAACGGCGGTTTCAAGCGCGGCCAGTCGCACCGCCGCCACATCCTCACCAAAAAAAGCAGCAAGCGTAAGCGCCAACTTGGTATGCCGGCGGCGGTCAATGACGCCGACCAGCGTGCCGTGCGCCGTATGCTGCCGTTTAACTGAGGGGAGGGCTTAAGCGATGCCAAGAGTAAAACGTGGAGTGCAGGCTCACGCCCGCCACAAAAAAGTTCTCGACAAGGCCAAGGGCTATTACGGCGCGCGCCGCAAAGTCTATCGAGTCGCCAAGCAGGCAGTTATCAAGGCCGGGCAGTATGCCTACCGCGATCGCCGTCAGCGCAAGCGACAGTTTCGCGCCTTGTGGATAGCCCGCATTAACGCCGCCGCGCGTGAAAACGGCTTGTCTTACAGTCGTTTCATTAACGGTCTGATGAAGTCCGGCATCGACATGGACCGCAAG
The DNA here is from genome assembly GCA_030148915.1 of Thiogranum sp. Lineage (GTDB taxonomy): Bacteria > Pseudomonadota > Gammaproteobacteria > DSM-19610 > DSM-19610 > Thiogranum. Next base: position 18,943 of record JASBSN010000068.1, on the reverse strand, counting down.
GTGCTTGCCGACCTGGCTGTTTTCGATGCGCCGGCGTTCAGCGCGCTGGCAGAAAAAGCCAAGGCCAGCCTGGCAGATTAAACTCACTTTGGGGTCAATTTGGGGTCAGAGTAAAATTAATTTAATCAGTAACCGTAAACGTTTGTGCTCGGTTAAAATTAATTTTACTCTGACCCCAAATTGCAAATTGCCAAATTGCGATTACTAGCGGGGAAAGGGTTCCAACCTTTCCCCGTTTTATTTTGAGGAGAATTAGGGCGTGGACGCGTTAGCGGTGCTCGAGCGGCGGGCACGGGGAGCCATTGCTCGGGCGGGCGATCTCAGGGCGCTGGACGATATCCGTGTTCAGTATCTGGGTAAGAAAGGTCTGTTAACCGAGCAGCTCAAACAGTTGGGTAAGTTACCGGCCGAGCAACGCCCGCAGGCGGGCCAGGCGATCAATGTCGCCAAACGGTGCGTGCAGGAGGCCGTCGAGGCGCGTAAGGCCGAGTTGCAAAACGAGGCGCTGCAGGCACAGCTGGCTGCAGAGCGTATCGATGTCACCCTACCGGGGCGCGGTCAACACAGCGGCGGCCTGCACCCGGTGACGCGCACCCTGGCGCGCATCGAACAGTTGTTTGCCGGTATGGGTTTCGAGTCTATCGAAGGCCCTGAAATCGAGGACGATTACCATAACTTCGAGGCGCTGAATATTCCCGCGCATCACCCGGCGCGGGCCATGCATGATACCTTCTATGTCGACGCCCATCGGGTGTTGCGGACGCACACCTCGCCGGTGCAGATCAGGGTCATGGAACAGCGCAAGCCACCCTTCCGGGTGATCGCCCCCGGGCGTGTCTATCGCTGCGATTCCGACTTGACGCACACGCCGATGTTTCACCAGGTGGAGGGCCTGCTGGTAGACGAGAACGTCAGCTTCGCCGATCTAAAAGGCCTGTTGGACGATTTCCTCAAGCATTTTTTCGAGCGCAGCGATCTCGGCGTGCGTTTCCGCCCATCGTACTTCCCGTTTACCGAGCCCTCCGCGGAAGTGGATATTGAATGCGTGATGTGCGCCGGCGACGGCTGTCGCGTCTGCGGCCAGAGCGGCTGGCTGGAAATCCTCGGCTGCGGCATGGTGCATCCGAACGTCTTCGCGCATGTGGGCATCGACAACGAAGCCTACACCGGCCTGGCTTTCGGCCTTGGCGTCGAGCGCCTGACTATGCTCAAGTATGGCGTCAACGATCTGCGCCTGTTTTTTGAAAACGATCTGCGCTTTTTGCAGCAGTTCCGGTGAGCCGATGAAATTCAGCGAAGCCTGGTTAAGAGAATGGGTCAACCCGCCGCTGGACAGCCGGCAATTGGCGGCGGAGTTGACCATGGCCGGCCTGGAGGTCGATGCCATTGAGCCGGTGGCGGCCGATTTTCACGGCGTGGTAGTGGCCGAGGTGCTCTCCGTAGAGCCTCATCCGGATGCCGATAAATTGCGCGTCTGTCAGGTGGCGAGCGGTGCGGACGAGCCGGTGCAGATTGTCTGCGGGGCGCCCAACGTGCGTGCGGGCATGAAAGCACCGCTGGCAACGGTGGGCGGGCGTATCGCCGAGATGAAACTGAAGAAGGCGAAACTGCGCGGTGTATTGTCGCACGGCATGCTGTGTTCGGCGCGCGAGCTGGGGCTGAGTGACGAGCACCAGGGGCTGATGGTGTTACCGGAGTCGGCCCCCGTGGGGACCGACCTGCGCGATTATCTTCGCTTGAACGATGTCATTATCGATGTCGATTTGACCCCCAATCGCGGCGACTGCCTGGGCATAGAGGGTATTGCACGGGAAATCGGCACCCTGACCCGCACCGACACGACCCCGCCGCAGGTGGTCAGTATCGGCATTGACATCCCGGATGAATTCCCTGTGCAGGTCGAGGCCCCCGAGGCCTGTCCGCGCTACCTGGGCCAGGTAATCCGCGGCATCGACCCGGGCGCCGAAACGCCATTGTGGATGCAGGAAAAGCTACGCCGTGGCGGTATCCGCAGCCTGGGCCCGGTGGTGGATGTCACCAACTATGTGCTGCTGGAGCTGGGCCAGCCCATGCACGCCTTCGATCTGGCACGCCTCTCGGGGGCTATTGTGGTGCGCTACGCGCGCCCGGGCGAGCAGCTGACTCTGCTCGATGAACGCACCATCGAGCCCGAGCGCGAAACCCTGCTGATCTGCGATCGCGACAAGCCCCTGGCGTTGGCCGGCATTATGGGCGGTATCGATTCCGGTATCGCCCCGACCACCCGCGATTTGTTTCTGGAGGTGGCTTGCTTTACCCCGGCGGCAATCGCCGGTAAAGCGCGCGCCTACGGGCTGGCTACCGATGCCTCGCATCGCTTTGAACGTGGCGTCGACCCGTGTTTGCAGGCGCGTGCCCTGGCGCGCGCCACCGCGCTGCTGCTGGAGATCGTCGGTGGTCAGGCCGGCCCGGTCCGCGAAGCGCTCAGCGCCGAGCACCTGCCCGGCCAACACGATATTCTGCTGCGCCGTGAGCGTATCCGGCGCCTGCTGGGGTTTGTCCCGGACGACGAACAGATCTCCGACATATTGACCCGCTTGGGCGCGCGGTTGCGGACGCACGCCGAGGGTTGGTGGGTAACGCCGCCGAGCTACCGCTTTGATCTGAGTATCGAGGCGGATCTGATCGAGGAAGTCGGTCGGGTGTTCGGATACGACAATCTGCCGACCGCGAGCAACCGCGGCGATCTGATCATGCGCCCGCTTCCGGAAACGCTGACGCCGCTCGATCGGGTGCGCACGCTGCTGGTCGACCGGGGCTTCCAGGAAGCCATTACCTATAGCTTTGTCGACGCCGCTCAGCAGGCGCTGATCGAACCCGAGCTGCAGCCGGTGGCGCTGCGTAATCCTATTTCCTCCGAGCTGGCGGTCATGCGCACCACTCACTGGGTCGGTCTGATCGGTGCGGCACGGCATAATCTGAGTCGCCAGCAGAGCCGCGTCCGATTGTTTGAGTCTGGTCTTAAATATATACAGCAAGAAACTGAATTAAAACAAGATAATTATCTATCTGGCATCGCAGTCGGGAGCCTCTACCCGGAACAATGGGGGATCGACAATCGTCCGCTGGACTTCTTCGACCTGAAAGCGGACGTAGAGGCGGTGCTCGCCGCTGTTGGGGTGGAGGGTGTGTTTGTGCCGGGTAACCATAGCGCCTTGCACCCGGGCCAGACCGCGCGGATTCGCGTCGCCGGCAACGCCGTGGGCTGGTTGGGCCGAATCCATCCCGGCTTGGCGCAGAAGCTGGAGATACCAGCGCAAAGCTGCCTGTTTGAGCTTGATTTAAAGATATTGCATCAAGGTACGCTGCCAAGCTTTGAAAATCTCTCAAGATTTCCGTCAATCCGCCGTGACTTAGCCATAGTCGTTAGTGTCGAAACGCCGGTCGGCGACCTGCGTGACGCGATTACCGCCCGGGCCGGTGCCGCCCTGAAAGACCTGGCGGTGTTCGATGTCTACCAGGGGAAGGGTATAGAATCCGGGCGAAAAAGCATTGCTTTTGGCTTGATTCTACAGGATTCTTCACGCACACTAACTGACGAGGATGTTGACCGGGTGATGACTGATGTGACCCGCCAACTGGAAGACCAATTCGGGGCAACACTGAGAGAGTGACACCATGGCGCTAACCAAAGCCGACATGGCAGAAAAGTTGTTCGAGGATCTGGGGCTCAACAAGCGCGAAGCCAAAGAGCTCGTCGAGATGTTCTTTGAAGAAGTCCGCCAGGCGCTCGAGCACGGCAAACAGGTGAAGCTGTCCGGATTCGGCAATTTCGATCTGCGCGATAAAAATCAACGACCGGGACGCAATCCCAAGACAGGTGAGGAAATCCCGATTTCCGCCCGCCGGGTAGTCACCTTTCGTCCCGGACAAAAACTCAAAGCACGCGTAGAGGCCTATGCTGGAAGCCAGCAATAACAACGAATTACCTGTTATCCCCGGTAAGCGCTACTTTACCATCGGTGAGGTAGCCGAGCTGTGTGGCGTCAAGCCGCACGTGCTGCGTTACTGGGAGCAGGAATTTCCACAACTGAAGCCCGTCAAACGACGCGGCAACCGGCGCTATTATCAGCGGCATGATGTCATCATGATTCGCCAAATACGCAGCCTGTTGTACGAGCAGGGTTTCACCATTGGCGGGGCGCGTCAGCGCCTGTCCGGTGAAGAAGCCAAAGAAGACGTCACTCAGCGCCAGCAGGTGGTGCGGCAGATGCGCCTGGAGCTTGAAGAGTTGCTGCAGATTCTGAAACGCTGAGATCTTTCCCCGCCGGGCGGCGACACAAATCTGTCCTCGCGATTCACGATACGGTATCATCACGCACTTCGGCACAGGCGCCCGCCTGGTCGGCAGTCTCGGGGCGTAGCGCAGCCTGGTAGCGCACCTGCATGGGGTGCAGGTGGTCGGAGGTTCAAATCCTCTCGCCCCGACCATATTTTCAAAGAGTTAGGAGGGATTTGAGAATAATTCCTGTCTAAAATTATCGCTCTGTCTAAAATAACGGCTCAACTGTGTTCACTTCTCGGGTTTTGATGTAGCTCTCGGTCGTCTCCACCGACGCATGATTGCCGAGTGCCTGGGCGTAGTCAGAGCCATGTTTCCTCTTTGCATCTGTCAGGCTCTTCGCGCGAATATCGTGGAAGTGGATATCATCCAGATCGCACTTCTTTTTCAGTCGTCGCCAGGCTGAATTGAAACCACTAACACTTTGCGGAGTGCCGTCACCGGTTGCGAACAGGTACATGCTGGATGCGCGCCGGCGCAGTTTTCTCGACAGGTTCAACACATCGCGAAGCCGCGTTGAAAACGTAAAGATCATTGCCTGACCGGTGCTGTCCCTGGTTTTGCCCGGAATCATGTGCAGGCCGTCGCTTTGGATATCGCTGAGGCGGATATTTAACAGATCTGATTTGCGTGCGGCGGTCAGGTAAGCCATTTCAATAATGCACGCCATCTGGTGGCTGGCTCTATCCAGAAGGGTTTTCAGCTCAGCGTCCGTGATATACCGGGTTCGCTTTTTCTCCGTGTTGCGGCGAACACCGGTGCACGGATTCGAACGGCACCACCCCCAGCGCATGGCGTAGGCGAACATCGAGGACAGGAAAGTAATCTCCCGATTTGCTGCCACTTTGCTTTCACGACGATCCAGGTATGCGGCGATGTGGTGCGGCTCCACGTCCTTCAGCAGCATCTTTCCGAAGACAGCCTTGAGCCGCTGACTCTGCCGGTTACGTTCTTCCTGGGTTTTTACCGCTAAGGTTGGGAGGATCTCCATCACATAGCGGTCAACCATGTGAGTGACAGTTGAGCCGTTCTTCTCGGCGGCACCCTCACGGTCAGCCCATAGCCTCAGGGCCTCGGAGTAGATATCCGATAGTCTGATCCACTTCACTTTCCCGTCGATGTAAAGCGTGTGGTAGAACACCCCGCGCTTTTCCTGCATCCGAGGAGGGAGGTGTTTCTTGAGTTTCCGAGGTCGGCCCATAGTAGCAGTGTACTCAATCCGCGTTTATTGCGGCAAAGTTGGGTTTTATCGATTTACTAATATTTTTATTATTACTGTTACTTAGAAGCTTATTTTCAACTTCTTTCTCAAGTACAACAGGGCGCCCTAAGGCGTTCACATCAAAGCGGTAGCCGTGTTCAGTAAGCCATTGGATCTGGCCGGCGGCGCGGTGGCGACCGGTTAATGCAGCCAGTTGGTCAGGCTTTAGGATCATAGCTGGTCTTCATAGCGAGGTTACCTCGCCCTCAGTGATTCAGGTGCCTGCAATTCGTGTTTTCTGGAGATATTGCTGAACCGGTGATTTCCGTGTCGATCAAAAGACCAGTGTATTCAGATTTAATCCGAACCAATTCGGACTGCACTGCAGATGGTCGTTGCCCAGTTGCCTGCATTATCACCTGCACCTGCCTCCGGGTTTCGCGTACCGGCTCTCCTGGCTCGTTGTGACAGCGTGGCGCTCGATGACGACAACGGACGCATGTTCCAGGAGATCACACACATTCCACCAGTGGAACTCCGATGCCGACACGTTAAGTCGCACGGGTATGTTGTCGCAGGTGTCGCATGCCCATTTTGTGTTTGTCGCCACTACGCTTTGCGTCCGTGATCAACCGTCACATTTTAGCTGCTAGCCAAGGAATTCCACATTGTTTGAGCAGTAATAAATCCAGTAATCTTGTATTGCCGATCCCTGGGTTTCGCAGATGTCGGTGCCTATTGGCACTTCCGGCGTCCCAAAAAACAGGTAGGTCGCATTGCTTGAAATAACGGTAACACTGCAAAACTCTGCTCAGCAAAAGAAAATGTTTCGCAGATTGATAAAGGCTTCCTGATCTCCCCATCAAGCACCTAAATGCCGCCCTTAAGTGATCTCCCATGGCTCGATATGCAGGGCTGACGTCGGCTGAAAGAGCGCCAGGCTATCTGTCTGATCCACTCGGGGTCAGCAGTTTTGGGTCGCCAAGTAACAAGATGCGTTAGTTTTTCCGGGTATTTTCTACTAATTAATGAAAATCACGGATTTTTAGCAGAGCGATAAGAATTTTCCTTGATATTTAGGTTGTTGAGATAATCAGCGTAGTGCTAACGTCTTGCCGCAAATAAGGAGCAAAAACGAGGAGCAAGGAGCATGGACCATGGAATTGAGGGAATTCTTAAAGCTCGCGACCAAGCGTGAGCGCGCGCAGGTGGCGGCCGTCTGTAACCATTCGGTGTCGTATCTTTATCAGATCGCTGGCAAACATCGCTATGCGAGTGCCCTGTTAGCAACACGGATCGAGCAGATCAGTCGACAGGTGGCCATCCAATCAGACGGGCGGCTGGAAACGGTACCCAGAGAAAGTCTCGTTCGGCATCCGATAATTTTTGCCGGTCTGGCGGTGGGGGAGAGTGCGTGACTATGGGACAGACGTCACCCGGGTCAGCGAGTGCAGGAAGCCACATCCGGGGGGAGAGCATGGATGCCACGGTCTTGGTGGTCGAGCTAGGCCAAATACAGCCTTATGAGCGTAACCCGCGCCACAGCCGAAATCGTGAGTACGATCGTATCAAGGATTCAATTCGGAACCATGGTCTGGACCAGCCGTTGATCATCACCCAACGGCCGGGAGCTGCAGACTACATCGTCCATACCGGTGGCAATACCCGATTGTTCGTACTGAAAGAGCTGTTTGAAGAAACCGGCGACCCGTGCTATTCACGGATACCCTGCCTGTACAGACCCTGGCGCCAGGAGTCCGATGTCGTCCTGGCGCATCTGCGGGAGAACGATATCCGCGGTGGCCTCACCTTTGTCGACAAGGCGCGGGCGATTCTCGAAGTCTGGAAACTGCTCGCGGAAGAGGGTGGTTTCGAAGCGGTGTCCCAGCGGCAGCTTGAAGTCGAACTCCGCCGTGCCGGCTATCGCATCAGTCAAGCGCTCATCTCGCAGATGGAATACGTTGTCTGCCGGCTGTTACCCGTTATTCCGTTAGCCCTTGAACAGGGGTTGGGAAGACCTCAAGTGGAGCGCATACGCAGGCTGGAGCGGGCCGCGTACACGGTCTGGTGCGAGCGCTTCCCTGATGATGCGGATCAATTCGAGGCCATCTTTGTAACGCTCTGCCGACGCTACGACGGGCCCGACTGGGAAACGGATGTGCTGCGTGGCGCACTGGAGAGTGAGATTGCCGAAGCGGCGGAGGTCAGCATCCATACCGCCAAGGTAATCCTTGAGGCCGAACTGGCTGGTCGGAAGCTGGTGATCCCGGAATTCGTCGCTGGACCGGACGATGAATCGTCTGTGACCGACGACGTTGGGCCTTGTTTGTCCGACGCGGGCGCCACTCAGAACTCGGACAATCCCAAAGGCCCGATTGCGCTTCCAACGCAGGACGATGACGTGCCGCAAGAGGTGCCGGGAGACTTGTTTGAGACTACCGACTCCGTGGAGTCACTCGATCACGATCTGGACGATGTCGACAGCGGTGTCACCGAAAGTGCCGAACGGATTCCCGAGATGCTAAGTGCTAAGACCGGCACGGGCTCCGGTGATCTAAAGTCGTTGCGTGGTCGCGCCTGGACGCTCGCGGCCCGGCTGGCCCAGCGCAACGGGATTGGGGAACTCATCGAACCGCTGTCCGGAAACGGTCTGGGTTTTCTGCTGCGCGATGTGCCCGATCCGGCGCTGGCGGAGCAACTCGACGAGGACAATCTGAGTCGGCTCTCCATGCTCTGGTGGCAGCTCGCCGCCTGTGCGGAAATGACATTTGCACCACTCGAGTCCATCCTGCCGCTGCTGCCAGCCGACGCCATCCTGCGTCGTGCGCTTGAAACCGAGGACGTCGATCTGCTGTTCAGCAGTATCTGGACGCTCGATCCGGGTCACACCGGATACCGCCTCTGGCGGGTGCTCGACGAGCGGGACTGGAGCGACCTGCTCAATCTCATGGATACGTATCGCTGTATCCGCCGGGTCGCCGAGGATACCGGCGTCTCGGTATGGGTGTAGCGGCGATGGAGAGCACGAAGGAAGCCGACCTGGTCACTGCCGTGCTGATGTACGCCATGCGCTGTCTGGCCGAAGGCGATCAGGCGGCGCTGCGCAACATGCAATTCGGTCCGCACGAGATCGAAGCGCTGCGCGAAATGAACCTGGCGGACCTCTACCGGATCGAATCGCTGCGTGCGCACTGTCTTGAGATTGCGCTGAATCGACAGGTCTACTGGCCGATGATCGAGCATCTGCGCCGGCAGCGGGAAACCGAGGACACGCTGCAGTCCCTGCTTGCCGCCGATGCACCGCTTGAAATGCTGCAGATCCTCTTCGGCCTGAATGCCCGGGACTACAGCCGGTTGCGACGTACCCTGTCGGTCAACCCGTCGGTGGGCCGGCCACCGGAGCCGGATGAGGAGAGTTCCCACCGGCTTTGGGCGGCCTGGTCGAGCCGGGCCGATGGGGAAGCATCCGGGCTGCTCCCGCCCGCGGACTACCTGGCGCTTCACCAGGAGACCGGCGTGCCGCTGCGCGCCATCTGGAACCTGACCCAGCGCTGGGCTCAGTACGGAAATCTGACCGGCCGCAGCGATGACGGTGCCGCTCAGGTGGGTGGCAATGAATGACACAGGCCGAGCTGTCAGACCGGAGACCCTGGCCCTCGATGCCCTGATCAGGGAAACTGTTACACGGGCGGAAGCGTCGACCAACGGCGGCGCCGATACGATGCTCTTTCTGGGGAACCGGCATCATGCGTTTCCCACGGCGGTGATCAAAGATCCCGTGCTCGAACCGGTCGACAAGCTGGTGTGGATGGTCATCATCCTGGAAGTCCGGGAAACCGGTGCTAACACGATCTTCCCGGGCTACGGCGCCATTGCCAATATGGCCAACGTCGCCTCGCGCTCCACTGTGGCGCGGGCCATCGCAATTCTGCGCGCCACGCGCTGGCTGACCCTCTGTGGACGACTGCGCAAGGCCAGTGGCCGGTTTCGGGGCAATGTCTATGCGCTGCACGACGAACCCCTGCCGCTGACCGACGCCATCCATCTCGATGCCAACTACATGGGCTTCCTGAGCAAAGCCGCGAACCACGGCCATGCCCGGGTCCGGAGGGTTGCGCAAGGGGTGCTGGCCTCCCTCGAAGAGGATATCCAGGCGGGTCTCGATGTGTGCGCCGGTGAGCACCCCGTTGAACGGCGGGTACAGTCCCTGGTGAAAACAACGACCGGTCATTCGCGCCGGTTTTTTGCATTTACCCGCAACGCCATTCGACAGCTCCACCACGATGCCGCAATCCCGCCGAAGGCCGTCGACCACCATGACCAAAAATCGAACTCGGCCGGCGACCGTGCTCAAAATTCGAACGCGCAAAATTTGGACAGGCGGGGTAGTAGTAGTTATATAAATAAAAAAACTACTACTACTGGCAGCGAGCTGTCGAAATTTGTGCTGACCGGGGACGAGGGTCAGCCGCTGGTCTATCCCAGGCGGCTTTGCGATAACCACCGCGACCTCGCCAATCGCTATCTTCGCGGGCTTGCCCCGGCGCAACGTCAGCCCGTTCTTGACGAACTGGCGGGGCGGTTTCGGGCCGAGCAGAAGGGCATGAAGCCGGTATACGACGAAATCCGCTTCCTGACCAGACTGTGCAAACTCGCAAAGGCCGGCAAATTCCAGCCCAATCTCGGCATCAAGGTGTGTGACAGTCGGCGGGCTCGAGACGGCAGCCGTCATCCAGGGGCGGATCGTCAGACCCCAGAAAAACCCCAGGAGACCGAGGAGCATCGGCAAAAACGCAGGGCCGTCGCCCAGGAGGGACTTGCGGACATGCGTAAAGCGCTCGCGATGCCTGATCGCAACAGCACGGCGACCCCTTCGGACGACACGGGGCCGCTCACTGGGTGATTACAGTGTAATCACCTGTCGAAATGTGAACATGGTGGAAAACCTCTGCCGGACCGGTCCGGGTTTCCCCTTGTCGGTGCACCAGCGTACGTGCGCTCATAGCCGCGATTTAGTGCAACAAGATTCCCGGGCGGGCCCATGACTGCAGAAGACTCCATTGCGACGCCAAACCCCGTGCCGAGTCTGGCGCGATCGAACCCATCCGAGGTTCTCGGCCCTCTCCGTGGCCAGGTGTGGCTGACCATCCAGACGCGTCAGGCCCAGCGCCTGGTTCGCGGTCGCGCGGCGACACCCACCAAACCGGCTATCATCGGCCTGGTGGGATTTGCTGACCGGTTGCGGCTGATCTGGCAGGCGGCGCGTAACGACGACCCCTATGCTGACTGGTGGTTGGTCAAGGTTCACACGGCGATCGCCATGAACCTGGACGACGTGCGCAACTGGCAGCGGGAAATCCGCACCCTGCTCCAGCAGATGACGACCATGGACATCAGTATTGCAACATCCTCGCAACCGTACCGGATGCCGCTGCAGTTCGCCAACCCCTATGCCTATCAGGCGGCGCAGCTCTTGTCGGACTACGATGCCCTCGTATGCGGGGTACTGACAGCTCACCACGTGGGCCTTCTGGATAGCGAAGGTAGTCGTGGGCTGATCAATTCCTGTGCACGGAAAATTCGCGCGACCTTTGTGATCCCGCAAAGCTACCGGTTCCTGAAAATCGACCGGGCAACAGTGCGTCTGCAAACAGGTAGTAGCCAGAAAGCCCGCCACAGCATGGGCGAGGTGCCCGATGACATCCTGAGCGGTGAGCGCCAGGCGCCGCTCGTACCTCGCAAGATGGCGTTTTCAAGGGGCGTTGCCGGGCACGTGGGATTGCGTCCCGAACCATCGGAACCCAGGACGAAGCACCCTGATGACGAAAACCACGACAGGTAGTGTGTCGGGTTTTAGCTGGTCAGCCGTTTCTTGATTCCCATAATCGTTTCCCCAGTCAGCTGCGATGTGGCGACAAAGCGATGGCTAAGTCGAAACCCGGACAGCGGGTGGTCCTGCACCTCGATCTCCGCATCACGCTGGAGGCGGTCATTCTGAACCGGCTAGCGTGCCTGCCCAGGAGCCGCCGGCAAGAATGGCTGCGCGGGCTGCTGGTAGAAGGCTTTCGTGCTGAGTGTCAGGTACTGCGTGGTGCACAGGGTAAGGAGCGTCGTAGCCCGACCAGGACATTCACCAATTGGTTGACGCGTGACGTGCAGAAGCCCGACTGCTCGCCAACACCGGAACACGTTGTGGCGGAGGTAAAGCCCGCGCACACCAAACCAGCCAGCAAGCCTTTCGCTGACCTGGGCAGAGTGATCGGTGAGGGCAGTACGGCGGCGTGACCGAAGACCAACGAACCAGAGGATACAAAACACATGACTGATGCTTCCTCCATGATACCCATCCCGGTAGGCCTTGATGACGGCTATGCCTACACCAAGGTGGCGCTGCCGGATGGTCGGTTGATTGTTATTCCCTCGCGTGGCCGGGTGGGGCAGGCCGGCGTCACCTGGATCCACCAGGGCCAGCAACACATTTTCGAGTACGAGACGGAGAATGCGCTGTATTCGGTCGGCGCCGTGGACGGGGCACCGACGCACTTCGAGGGCTATCCCTGGTCCGGCTTGAATCGAGCCATCGCGCAGCATGCCCTGCAGCAGGCCGGCCTCGCGGGTCGTACCGTTCATGCGGTCTCGGGTCTGCCGGTCAGCGCTTTCTACCGCAAGAACGGGGAACACCGCCAGGACACGATTGCCAAGAAACGGGAAAGCCTGAAACAAGCGGTCCATCCGAAATCGGCGACACTCCCGGCCGGTATTGCCTTCCACGAGGTGATCCCCGAAGCGCTGGCGGCCTGGTACGACCATGTGATTGTGGAAAAAGAGGGTAGAGCGGTGCTCGATGACAAACATGTTGCTGTGCCCATCGCCATCGTGGACATCGGCGGGCGCACCACCGATTACGTGGTGGTCAAGGATCAAGGCATCCTGCATGCCTCGTCCGGTTCCCTGCAGTGTGGCATGTTGGACGTCAAACAGTCGGTCGAAAACGGTATCCAGGAACGCTTTGATCTGGAAACCCTGGGTGAGCAGATTGTGGCGCACGCAGTCGAGCACGGGGTCGTACGGCTGCACGGCAAAGAGTATGGCGTGGGGGCCCTGGTCGATGCGGCCAAACAGGAGGTCGTCGAACGACTGCATGCCGAAACCCGGCGGCACCTGGGTGTTGGTGTCGAACTGGACCGAGTGCTGTTCGTCGGTGGCGGAACCGTCGCCCTGGCTGAGTACATTGCCAACTGGTTTCCGCACCAGGCGATCGCCGAACACCCGGCCTTTGCCAACGCCCGCGGCATGCTCAAGTACCTACGCTATGTCTGCGAGGCCTCCAATGCAGCTTGAGCAGATCAAGATCACCGATTTTATCCGTCGCCACTGCGGTTCAGTGGCAAATAAGGTGCCTTCGGATCGTGCAACAAGTGCACAGCGGCAATGTTCCATTACCGTGTCGTCGATCCATCTTCAAAGAGGCGGAACAGGCTTCCATCTCACTCACCCTGCCGGAGAAGCCATCCCGTCAGGGTTGCGCTTGCTCCGGGTTTTTACCGTTTAAGGAGACAGCGCTATGTCAACCAACGAAACCAGGCAGTATTTCGATCTTCATACACAGGGTATCGGTTATCTCAACCGTATCCGGGAAGTGACACCCAACGAAGGAAACCCCTTCCTCAGTGTCACGATTGCTGCACTTCGGGGCAGCGTCGACAACGCCCAGTACACCCATTTCGAGTGTCACGTGGCCGGCAAGAAGGCGCAGGAAATCGTGCGTCAACTCACGCCGGCCGTCGAGGGCAATCAGAAGGTGCTGATCGGCTTCACACTCAGTGATCTCTACGCCGAATCTTTCACGTTCAAGAACGGGGACAAGGCCGGTGAGACAGGTATCAGCCTGAAGGCCCGCCTGCTGCGCATTGCCTGGGCCAAGGTCGACGGGCAACCGTTCTATACCGCACAGGATGACGCGGCGTAAGTCCACACCGGTCGGGTAACACACCGTTACCCGACCACCTTCCACCCATCGGGGGATCATTCCCCGAGGGACTGGTCTCTCTTATTTCGAGGAGACTAGTCATGAAGCAAGAGGAAGCAGTCAACGCAAGGGGCGCAGATGACCGGTTCACCGGTCTGAAGCTCTCAGAGCTGAATGAACAGGAGAAACGATCCATCGTGACACTGGCGACCCAGGTACTGGCGGTCAAGTTTCGTGCCGGACGTGCCTTGAGCAATCCGGAGGCCACGCGCATGTACCTGCGATTGAAACTGGCAGACTACAGGAATGAAGTGTTCGGCAGTCTGTTCCTCGATAGCCGTCACCGGATCATCGTCGTACGCGAGCTCTTCCAGGGCACCATCGACGGCGCCTCGGTCCATCCGCGGGTTGTCGTGCAAACGGCGCTGGAGGTAAACGCCGCCGCCGTTGTGCTTTTTCACAACCACCCCTCGGGTGTGGCAGAACCCAGCCGGGCGGATGAGATGCTTACCCGCCGCCTGAAAGACGCACTGGCACTGGTTGATGTGCTGGTGCTCGATCACTTCGTGGTCTCGGGCGGAGAAAGCGTGTCCTTTGCCGAACGTGGCTTGCTCTGACATTTACGACTTTTCGAAAACCCTGCTGGGGAAGCATCTTCTTCTCCGGCAGGGAAGGAGGTGCGACCTGGTACCTAGCGCAAACAGGAGAACGCCCATGTCATACCCTTTAAATGAACAATCAACCGAATCCGTTTTCGGTAAAGTTATCTCAAGCTACACCCGCGCCCAGGCTATCGAGGACGGTGTGCTGATCGATGCAGGTCCCATGGCCAGCGAGGTTGGTTTCAACTGGCCAGTGGCACTGACATCCGCTGTCTGGGCGGATTGTGTGGCCTGGACTGACGGCGACAGTCAGAAACAGGCGCACCAGGATCAGTCGGGAAGGCTCTGGGATGTCGTTTACATGGCCTCTCAGGCTATTCGGACCAGTAAGGACTCTAGTGACCGACTGTTGTTCCAGGTCTATCGGGTGCCCTGTGATGGGCATTCGACAAAAGCGGAGTGTACTGCGCTGAAACTGATTATCGGGCCGGGTGATACCGGGAAGCCGGTAATCACCATCTTGTTACCCAACGAGGATTAAACACCGCTAAACTAGCAAGGCATGCTCCCCTGGTCGTTCGAATCGCGGCCAGGGGAGGCGCCCAGAATAGGCTGTCGGGTTCACACGGTTGACGCAACCCAGTCCTTTAGCGTTTGCTTTATTAGAGAATGCTGATATGACCTAAGTCGACTCAACTGCGACATTGAGTTTTCTTACTCCAAATCGGACGTTGGCCACCATGCGACTGACCGGAAGGCATGTTCGTGCGCGCAGATCGAGGGGTCGCGTTTATCTGGGAAGTATAACGAGGCAGAAAAGCCCTGATGAATTGAGTGTTATAACGAGGTCTGGGTGTAAATGTATAACGAGACACGGGGTCTCGTTAATACAACTGTTAGGGTTCAAATTCGAAATACATGAGCATGAACTCGCGGCAATTGAAGTCAGCATTCGTCGCTATGTTGGTCGGGCTCTAGTTCTCGTTTGCCTGGATCGTAGTTACAGGTGAAGAGCGAACTAGTGAAGAACATACTTACAGAAAGGTCCGCAGCGGATAAAAAGAGGTGGACCACAGCGATTGGACAGTGTGTATTACCAAGACGCCACCAGGATGACGGCATGACCCGAGGCAGCACTTATCGCGCTGTCCAATTTTGGGGGGCCACTTCTAACATACAAGGCATCGGGTGCGTTCATGGGGTCTCCCCGCCGGGACGGCTCCCTGTCCCTGTCTACCCGCGTGGTTGGATAATCACCTCCAGACCCAGGGTGCGTAGCGCTTTCAGGACCTTGCCGATCTCGGCCGTCTCTTGCCCGCTCGCGCTCCGACGGAAAGCGCGTGCTCAAGATGCCGAGTCTGGGATAAAGCCGGCAAGCTGCGCAAGGCAGGTTTTGGCAGGTGGAGAACGCGCAACTCCGTGATCTATTGCTGAATTGCCGTGAAATTCACTAGAATAGTTAAAGATACCCGCTTGTTTGCCGATACTGGTAGCTTATCCTATGGATGTTGCTGATCGTGTGAAACCCACACTATTCGTGATTCGCCACAAGACCTGTTACGACAGGGAGTGATTGTGTTCAGGAACGCCGACGTGGCCTCAGGCGATTCAGCCGGCTTCCTGAACGGATAGGGGCTTACCGGAGGAGAGGGAGTTCTCTGTGCGTCTCAAGCTGTTCAATACCCTGCGCGTACGCCTCGTGTTGCTGCTCACGCTGATTGTCGTGCCGGTGTTTATATTGTTGCTGCATAACGCGATTGAGGCACGCAGGTTCGAGACCTTGCAGACACAGACAGTCGCGCTGAGGCTGGCCCGACTGGTCTTGCTGGAGCAGCGCGAACTTATCGCCGGAGCCCGACAGTTGCTGCCTGGTCTGGCACAGTTGGCGAGCGTACAGGCAACGCAGGCCGGACCGGCCTGCCATAGTGAACTGACCAACCTCCTTAAACAGTACCCCTATTATGCAAACTTTGGCGTCAGTGGTCATGATGGCCTGGTGTATTGCAGCGGTTTGCCCATGCCGACACCGGTGCGAATCAGCGATCGGGATTATTTTCGTGGCGCCATCGAGACGGGTAAGCTCACCATAGGCGGCTATCAGGTTGGGCGTATTACCGGCAAGAGCACAATCAATATCGGTTACCCGCTACGAGACGCCGAGGGTCACATCGACGGGGTGATCTTCGCGGCGCTGGACCTCGCCTGGCTGGGATACAGGTTGCGCGACATCCCGGTCCCGCAAGGAACGACACTAACCATCCTGGATGGCAGTGGTACGGTACTGGTGCGCGAGCCCGACCCGGAGCAATGGTTAGGCAAGTCGGTCCGGGATGCGCCAATCGTCCGCTTGATTCTCGAACGCGGCGCTGAAGGAAGCGCCGAATCGATAGATGCGATGGGCATTCGTCGTCTCTATGCTTTCACCCCGCTCAACCAGAATGGTTCAGACAGCGTGTATGTCAGTGTCGGTATACCCCATGATACCGCCTATGCCGCAGTAGATGCTCGCTTTAAACGTGACCTGTTGGTTCTGTGTCTGATTGTAATCGCGGTGACGATTGCCGGTTGGGCAGGCAGCAAAATATTTGTGCTACGGCCGCTCCGGAGTCTTGCGCGTGCCAGTGAGCGACTCGGCCAGGGCGATTTCAGCGCCCGCACGGGGATGCAGCGAAAGTCCGATGAATTCTGGCAGCTGGCGCGGACATTCGACCAGATGGCAGCATCACTGCAACAGCGGCAACATGAAGCCGATATACACGACAAGGAATTGAAACGCACCAATCGCGCACTACGGACTTTGAGTGGCGGTAACCATGCACTGATTCGGGCCACCGATGAAGTGTCATTACTTCAGACAATGTGCAGAGTGGCGGTCGAGGTCGGCGGCTATCGAATCGCCTGGGTTGGTTTCGCGGAGCAAAATTCGGAAAAGACCGTTCAGCCGGTCGCGCAGGCCGGTATCGACAAGGCCTTTCTCGATGAGCTGGGCGTTACCTGGGATGAAAGCGAACGCGGCGATGGCCCCACCGGTACCGCGATACGAACCGGTAAGCCGTGTGTGGTGCGCGGGCTGAAAACCGATCCGCGGTTCAGGGCGTGGCATGCGGCGGCGCATGAGAAAGGTATCGAGTCGGCTTTGTCGCTACCCATGTGCGTGGATCAGAAAGTACTGGGTGCGTTTACCATTTATGCAGAAGATGGTGAAGCGTTTGATGCAGGCGAGATCGAACTCCTGTCGGAAATGGCGGAAGATCTCACCTATGGTATCGCCACTCTTCGTACGCGTATCGAGCATGACGCTGCACAGGCCACTATCACACGTATGGCCTGGTACGATCCGTTGACCGGGCTACCCAATCACGCCTCGCTCGAACACCATCTGGAAGATGCGATCACCGGGGCGTGTTCGAAGAATCATTCTTTCGTTCTGTTATTGCTCGATCTGGAGCGTTTGCGGGATATCAATGACACATTGGGCTTCGAGGCCGGCAACAAGGTTATGCAGGAATCGGCCCGGCGTATAAGCCGTAATTTTGAAAACGGTGAGTTTGTTGCCCGCATGCGCGGGGATGAATTCACGATTCTTCTGCCATCGGCGAATATCGACCGCGCCGAGCAAACAGTGCTGAACATCCTGGAGACATTGAGCCGTCCGTTTGCAATCGACAGCTTCTCGGTGATCATCAGGGCGAACGTGGGTATCGTCCTGTATCCCGATCACGGCACCGAATGTGAGCAGCTTATACGTCGTGCGGACGTGGCCATGCACCTGGCTAAACTATCCGGCAACGGTTACGCTTTTTACTCACCCGGGCAGGACGCTGACAAAAAGCATCATCTGGCGTTGGCCGCCGATCTGAATCGAGCACTGGAAGCCGAGGCGCTGGAGCTGTATTACCAGCCGAAGATTTGCATGCGGTCAGGGCACGTCAACGGTTTTGAGGCATTGGCGCGTTGGACGCATGCAACGCATGGAATGGTTTCCCCTGATGAGTTTATCCCGCTGGCGGAGCGTACCGGGATGATACGACCGCTCACGGACTGGGTACTGACAACTGCGCTGCGCCAGTCGGCCGCATTGCGACAGGCGGGCATCCGATTGCCGATCGCCGTAAATCTGTCCGCTTTCAATCTCCAGGATCCGCACCTGATGGAAAAAATCCAGGGGTTGTGTGAGACATGCTCTGTCGAGGAAGGGATGCTTGAGCTGGAGATTACGGAGAGCGCCGTAATGGTGGACCCTGCGGGTGCGCTGAATGTCCTGTCACGATTGAGAGACTTCGGAATACCGCTCTACCTCGACGACTTCGGCACCGGTTACTCGTCCCTGAGCTACCTCAAACGACTGCCCGTGACAGCCATGAAGATCGACAGATCCTTTGTCGCGGACATGCTGGAAGATGCGAACTCGGCGAGCATTGTCCGATCCACGATCGCCCTGGCACACGAGTTGGGCTTGGAGGTTGTGGCCGAGGGTGTGGAGAACGAACCCATGTGGTCGCAACTGCAGACCCTCGGCTGTGATTCAGGACAGGGTTATTATATGGGCCGGCCGATGCCCGCCGGGCAGATCGTTCCATGGTTGCGCGAGTCGTCCTGGGGCCTGGCCACAACCTTACAGAATGAGCAAACGAACGAAGCTGAGTGACGACGAAAGACGGAATGTACCTTAACCGTGTGATTCGAAGAGACAGGCTGAAATGGCTGATGTGTAGGCTATCGCCAGCAGGTCCGCGCCCGTGGTTACAATGTAACCGCTCCTCCGTTGTGATATGGTTCACTAGACCGCTTGCTGCCTCACCGTGCAAACCATCGAAACAGGCTGTCCACTGAGTCCCCAGGGCCTGCCC
>JASBSN010000063.1 GCA_030148915.1 Thiogranum sp. | reverse complement strand
ACTACGACAACGACGGTGAAATGCTTTGCGTTCTTCTTCCGATAGCGTGATAGTTACGGGTGCTGGCATAATGATCGTACCGGTAATTACAGGTTGCACATCCCATTATATATGACTATGTTATTCGTTACAGTACACTAGCGTAACTGGGATACTCGACCGGCTGTTGCAGCAGCGCTTTCATCGGGACTGTACGGTGCTGGCGCTGGGCGGGGGCGTGATCGGCGATATGGGTGGTTTCGCAGCCGCCTGCTACCAACGGGGGGTGGATCTGATTCAGGTTCCCACCACTTTGCTCTCGCAGGTGGACTCCTCCGTCGGTGGCAAGACAGGCGTCAGCCACCCGTTGGGAAAGAATATGATTGGTGCCTTTCATCAACCCTTGGGCGTCGTGATCGACATCGACACTTTAGCGACGTTGCCGGGTCGGGAGTTCTCAGCCGGTATGGCGGAAGTCATCAAATATGCGTTGATTGATGATCGCGAGTTCTTTCACTGGCTCTGGGAAAACATCGACGACTTGATGGCGCGTGATCGGCGTGCCCTTTCGTTCTGTATCGCGCGGTCCTGCCGCAACAAGGCGCGCCTGATAGAAGAGGACGAACGTGAGGACGGACGCAGAGCGCTCTTGAATTTGGGCCATACTTTTGGCCACGCCATCGAGGCGGCGGCCGGCTACGGCAATGTGCTACACGGCGAAGCCGTGGCCATAGGCATGTGCATGGCGGCGGACATGTCGTGTAACCTGGGGCTGCTGGCAGAGGGCGCCAGCAAGCGGATCCGGTTGTTGTTGCTGGCGGCTGGTCTGCCCGTTTCTCTGCCGGAGGGCCTAAGCCATCACCGGGTAATGGCGTTCATGGAGCAGGATAAGAAAGTTCACAAGGGCGCATTGCGTCTGGTGTTGCTCAAGGGGATCGGGGAGGCATTCGTGGATTCGGGGTTCGAGGCGAGCGCGATAGAGCAGGTGGTCGCGGCAGCCTGAGTCTCGCCGCCGCGGGCGAGCGCGCATCTGGGCAAGCGCACGCCCGGCCGCCTCAGGGTTCTTCTGTGGACCCTCATTTGTTGCGTAGCTATACTTCATCCCATGGAACAAATATTGACAACAGGATGTTTCAATCATGACTACCGTCTCTAAAGTACACGATTTGCGTTCTGCAATCGCGCTCCTAGCCCAGCACCCGGGTCAGTTACTCTCGACCAACGTCGAAGTCGACCCGAAGGGTGAGCTGGCGGGGGTCTATCGACATATCGGGGCCGGTACCCCGGTCGAGCCGCCGACCCGGATCGGACCGGCGATGCTGTTCAAAAAGGTGAAGAACCACGACCTGTCGGTTATAACTGGTGTGATGGCCAGCCGTGAGCGCACCGCGTTGCTCCTTGGAACGACCAAAGAGCGTTTACCGTTTGCCTTGTTGGAAGCACTGAGAAATCGCGTCAATCCGGTCACCATTCCCGGCCCGGCTCCCTGCCAGGAAGTGGTGCATGAGACGCCTTTGGATATACGCACGTTGCTCCCGGCCCCCACCAACACCGCCGAAGATGCGGGTCCGTATTTTAATATGGGGCTGATTCGCGCCGAGGACCCGGAAACGGGGGAGGCCGATGTCACCATCCACCGCCTTTGCGTGCAGGGGCCCGACCGGCTGAGTGTCTATTTCGTTCCCGGCAGGCATATCGACCAGTTCCGCATGAAGGCGGAAAAGGCGGGTCGGCCGTTGCCTGTCTCAATTAATATGGGGCTGGATCCCGCGCTCTACGTAGGCGCCTGTTTCGAGCCTCCCACCACCCCTCTTGGCTTCGATGAGTTGACCATCGGTGGCGGGCTCAGAAAACGCGCAGTGGAGCTGGTGAACTGCAAGACGGTCGCCGCAAAGGCGATCGCGCACGCCGAAGTGGTCATCGAAGGCGAAATCCTGCCCGGAGAGCGCGTCCGGGAAGATGTCAACACCAACACCGGTTACGCCATGCCGGAGTTTCCCGGTTACATGGGAGAGGCGCAAATGGAACTGCCGGTTATCCGGGTCACCGCCGTTACCACCCGCCGTGACGCCATCTTGCAGACAATCATCGGGCCCGGCGAGGAGCACACGAATCTTGCCGGCATCCCCACCGAAGCGAGTATTCTCAGCCACGTGGAGGCGGCCATGCCGGGCCGTTTGAAAAATATCTATGCGCACTCGGCCGGGGGCGGTAAATACTTGGCGATCATGCAGTTCGACAAGCTTTCCATTCACGACGAAGGCAGACAGCGTCAAGCGGCGCTCGCGGCCTTCGCCGCGTTCTCTGAGCTCAAGCATATCATTCTCGTCGACCCCGACGCCGATATTTTCGATACCAACGATGTCTTGTGGGCGATGACCACGCGCTATCAGGGCGACGTGAATACGGTGTTCATCCCGGGCGTGCGCTGCCATCCCCTGGACCCGTCGCAGACGCCGGAGTTCAATCCGCTGCTGCCGGCGCCCGGGATCTCCTGTAAAACGATTTTCGACTGTACCGTCCCGTTTCGACTCAAGGAGCGTTTCCGTCGCGCGCACTTCCAGGATGTCGACGTTGGGCGCTTTCTCGGGAAGTAGGCCGGGCGCCGAGGGAGTCGCGGCGCGGCCCGGTGCCGGACGGCCTATTTGGCCATGGCCCAGGTGTCCGGGCTTTCGTGGGCCGGGATTATTATGTGGTTCAGACGTGGGCCCTTGGGCACGATCCCGGTGGGATTTAGTGCTTTGATGGAATAGTACCCCTGCTTTATGTGATCGAAGTTTACGGTTTCCGAAACGCCCGGGATCGCGTATATCCTTCGCATGTAGTCCTGGACATGGGGATAGTCGCGGATATGGGCGAGGTTCGTTTTGAATAGACCATGGTAGGCGACGTCAAAGCGGATCAATGTCACGAAGGCGCGGATATCAGCCTCGGTCAACCGGTCGCCAACCAGAAAGTTTCTTCCCGTCAAGCTGTGTTCGAGAAAAGCCAGTGAGTCGAACACCCGGGTGAGGGCTTCTTCATAGGCGAACTGGCTAGTGGCGAATCCGGCTTGATAGACGCCGTTGTTAAAACTTTGGTAGAGGCGTTCGTTGACCCAGTCGATTTCATCCCGCAAGACTTCCGGGTAGAGATCAACGCACTCGTCAGCCAGCGGGCCAAATGCACTGTTGAACATTCTAACGATATCGGCCGACTCGTTGTTGACAATGCTATGGGTTTTCTTGTCCCACAGAACGGGGACCGTCACCTGGCCGGTATAATGAGGGTCCGCCCGCGTATAGAGCTGGTGTACCCATTCGTAACCGTAGAGGGGATCGGGCTGGGAGCCTGGGTAATTGCCGAAACGCCAGCATTGGTCATACAGAAAGGGTTCGACGACCGTGACTGAAACGACGCGCTCCAGTTTCTTGAGTTTGCGCGCCATCAGAGTTCGGCTGGCCCAGGGGCATATCAGTGCCACGTAGAGGTGATAGCGCTCCGTCGCCGCGGCAAAGCCGTCGGTGCCCGTCGGTCCAGCCGCGCCGTCCAGCGTGATCCAACTGCGAAAACGCGATGTTTGCCGGAGGAAGCGTCCTTGCTCGTCTTCGTCCTGAACCGGCTGGAAATCTTTTGCCCATTTGCCATTTATTAACATATCTCTAATCCTTGAATCGCGCCCTCAATATTTCGTTGCGGCGTGACCGCACGCTTGTGGGTGCCGTACCGTCCTCGGCATAATCGCTTGAAGGTAAATACCAAGCGGCACCAGGGCGGATGTCAATTTCTTGCTGTCCCCAACGTTGCTCCCAGCGGCGCTTGCCGTTCCGTTCGGCGCCCAATGAACGTTCGGCTGGGATCAGGTTTTCGCCGGTGGTAGGCGTTGCGTAACACCTGATTACAATAATATTCGACTTGTGGCGTTACACAATAGGATCATTTGTTGATAGTCTGTTGCAAAAATGTAGACAATAAGAGGCGAACGGCATGGATAAGCTGACTTGTATTCGAGCGTTCGTATCGGTCGTGGAGGCCGGCGGATTTTCCAGTGCTGAGCGCAAGACCAACATTTCTAAAACGCTGCTCAGTAAATACGTCGCGCAGCTGGAGCAGGAGTTGAACGTCCGCCTGCTGCAACGCACGACACGGCAGATCAACCTGACCACCGTTGGGCGCAACTACTACGAGGGGAGTCTGCAACTGTTGGAGCAGCTCGATGAGCTGGAGAATGCCGCTCACGAGACCCATAGCAAGCCCAAGGGAAAACTGTACATCAGCGCGCCCACGACCTTCGCCGAGCGTTACGTCATGCAAGTGGTCTCGGAGTTCTCACGCGAATACCCCGAAATCGACTTCAATATGGCGTTGACCGACCGCGTCGTCGATCTGGTCGAAGAGGGCTTTGACCTGGCGCTGCGGATTGCGGATCTGCAGGATTCCTGTCTGGTGGCGAAGCGCCTGTGCAATATTCCGCTTGTCGTATGCGCATCCACCGGATATCTGCAGCGTTTTGGAAAACCGGAGCACCCCCGTGATCTGGCGCAACATCAGTGTATAATCGATTCCAATTTTCGCGGTGGCGGTTGTTGGGGGTTCGAAGGCGTCGACGAGAAGCTCAACATCGTCGGCAAATACGTGGTCAACAGTGCGATTGCCGTCAGGGAGCTGGTGCTGCGGGATCACGGGGTTTCCGTTTGTCCCCGGTTTGTCATCGATAACGACATCGCTGAAGGAACCGTTCAGGTGATCCTCGCAGACTTCAAAATTCCCCAATTGGGCTTGTGCGCCGTCTATTCGCACCGCAAATATCTGTCCGCCAAAGTCCGGTTGTTCATCGATGAACTGGCGGCCCATTTCAGCGGCAACTGGATGCAGAGCTAGCCGAAGCGGTAGATGTCCATCGCCAGGACACCATAGGTCCAACTGCTATGCAGGCGTGTCCACGGCCCTTTCTCGGCTGTTCCCAGGGCGACAAATAGCGGCAGCAGATGCTCCGGCGTTGGGTGATTGACCGCGGCGTGGGGGGCCTCGCTGCGGTAGTTCAGCAGCGACCTTAAGGATCGGCTCTCAATCTTTTCTTTGGCCCATTGTGAGAACTCAAGGGCATAGGTGTGCGCGGACGCCGTCCCGATGCCGCGCAGATTGTGTGTGATCGCGCCGCTGGCAATGATCAGCACGCCCTGGTCCCTGAGCGGAGCGAGTGCCCGCCCGACAGCCAGGTGATGCTCTGCACCCCGATGCGGTTGGGTGGAAAGTGCCACCACCGGAATATCGGCATCAGGCCGGAGATGGACCAGCGGGGTCCAGACGCCGTGGTCCATGCCCCGGTGAATGTCGATATCCGCGGCGATGCCGTGGTCTCGCAGCGCAGCGGCGATTGCTTCGGCCAGCTGCGGATTTCCCGTGGCCGGGTATTCCTTCTGATACAGTTCCGGTTCGGGCCCCCAGTAAAAGTCGTGCAGTGTTTTCAGGCGGCTTTGCGCCGAAACCACGGGCCCGGAGGTCAGCCAGTGCGCGCTGGCCACGACAATGGCGTCGATTGTCCCCAGGCTCTTTCCCAGTTGTCGCAGGGCGCGCGTTGCCGGCGTGTCCTGGATCGCGATGTCCGGGGCGCCGTGGCTGATGAACAAAGCGGGCAGGGGCATACCGGCTACGAATAGGTCGCAGAGGCGTCGCTTACCAATGACCACACTAGCGCGGCGATGACCAACGTTGCACTGACCAATACACTGTAGCGCCAGCGTGCCACCAGACCGGCTGTCGGAGCGATGAGCAGCAGCGCCACGGGGCCGGTCGGCAAGTCGGCGTAGACGCGGCCGATAGCCAGTAACAGCAGGTAGAGGGTGCAAAACGGCCCCAGAAGTTCGGATGGGAACTGGGTTCGCACCTGTAGTCGGAAGATTTCCGCCAGTGAGAACGCGCTCAGCACCATCGCCAGCGCGATAGCCAACTGGCCGACGAGCAGGCTGCCACCGAACGACGATAGCAGACCGAGGCCGGCCAAGCTCACGGCGATAGTCGTGATCGGCAGGGCGGGCCGATGATCGGAAAAGTAATGCAGCGAAGCGCCGATCAGCAAGGTTGCGCCCAGGCCCAGCAGAAACACGGCCGTGATCAAGTGAGCGAGAGGCCAAGCGACGGTCAGCAGGCCGGTGAGCAGTACCGCCGTTTGCGCCGCGCTGCGCGGGGGGCGCCGTTGGAGGAACGCCGCGGCGGCGGCCAGCAGTGCAACCAACCACAACCAATGGGTGGCGTCGCGCGACAGAAACTCCGGCACGCCGTTGATCCACAGATATGACGGCAGCCAGGCTAGAATCAGCGATTTGTGGACGGTGGGATTCCGCCTGCCCAGCCCCAGTAGGCTGAACGACAACAGCGCTGGTAGAATCAGAGTCGGTAGCAGAATTTGTGCTGTAGTATTCATGGCTTCGATAAGCTGGTGCGCGCCCGGCGACCCGGCCGGGCGCGCGCTCGGCCTAGATTTTGATGGCTTCGATGTTCAGGTTGATGGCGATGTCATCACCGATGCCGCCCTGCATGAAATTCATGCCGTAGTCGGAGCGTTTGATGACGCCTGTGGCTTTGTATCCTATGCGATACCCGCCCCAGGGGTCGTCGCCGGCCCCTACCGGTTGGATACTCAGTGTCACCGGTCCTGTCTTTCCATGCAGCGTGAGTTTACCGGTAACTTTTTCGGGTTCGCCGTTTTTGTTGAACGACACCTTCTCAGTGGTGAAGCGGATAACGGGGTAAAGTTTCGCGTTGAAGAAGTCCGGGCTGCGCAGATGATCGTCACGTTTGTCGTAATTCGTGTCCACACTGGCTGTCTGGATCTCCACGTCGACGCTGGACTCGCCGTCGGGTTGCAAGTGAATCTTGCCAGACAGGTCGTTGAAGCGACCCACCACCTCACTGAATCCCAGATGATTTACCTGAAAGTGAACACTGGTGTGCTGAGGGTCGATCTTGTACGTTCCCGCTGCCGCCGGGTCAGCGTAGACCGGTGCGGCGCCGAGCGCAGTGATGAGGGTCAGGCCGGCAATGGCTGTGTTGATACGTGTTTGCATGATGGTCTCTCCTTGCATTGGGGGTTTTACACCACTTAGGGGCATGCGCGTGTGGCGCGGCTGTGGAATTCCGGGATACGGTACGGTCGCGCCGGACCAAGTTCCGGGTGCCCGGAATTTCCGATTCTGGGTTCTCCCAGCGGCACTTGGCATGGCGCCAGGTGCGAAACGTGGGGTCGTAGGAAGGATGGCCAACGGTGTGCCGCCGGGCGTCCGCGTGACGGGGGAGAAGGTTGAGTAGGGCATGATCGTGTGTTCCATTAATATGTTCGTTTAAGGATAGTACGTATACGTATTAAATAGGCGAACGTTTAAAAACATTGCCGCAATTTTCTCAACTGGGCGATCAGCTGCGAGCGCTCGCGGCCATGGAGACATTTGAATGCGCGCGCCAAGTGCTCCAGATGATGCGGAAACACCTGCTGGAAAAGTTTCTGCCCCTTGGGGGTCAAACGGGCCAGCGTCGAACGCCGGTCTTCATTGGACGTCACCCGTTGTATCCAGCCCTGGCGTTCCATGCGATCGACAATGCCCGTGAGCGAACCTTTGGTGATCAAAGTTTTCTCTCCTAGCTCCTTGAACGGCATGCCCTCGGTATTGCCCAGGGTGGCGATAACATCGAACTGGGGCGGCGTCAGGCCCAGGCTTTTCACATGTTGATTGGAGTACTGTGAAAAGGCTTGATAGGCCCACACTAATTCTCGCATCAGCGGTAACCAGGGTTCGCCCAGGATTTTGTCGGTGTCGTATCGGCTCATGACTCTGACCGGGATTGAAGTTGATGTAAATATAGTTCGTATACGTACTATAGTCAAGGGCCTTGAAGGGTTTTTTCCCGATTTTCCAGCGGCTATGAGTTTTTCGAATCGGAATTAGATTTCTTATTAGTCATCATAGTGTTGCGCGTTCGGAGCCGTTGAGGATACCGCCGGACACGATAGGTAGCGCTTGGCGGTGAAAAAAAAATATCATCACGGTAATTTACGCGATGCTCTGGTGGAGGCTGCGTCCCGGCTCTGAAGACCAAAGGCGTGGTTGGCTTGAGCTTGCGGGAGCTGGCTAACGATCTCGGTGTCAGTCACGGGGCACCCTACAGGCATTTCCGCAATAAAACCGAATTGCTGAAAGCCGTTGCTCTCGAGGGTTATCGGAAGCTCGCTGAAGCCTGCCTCGACGCGCAAAAAAAGCATCCTGTAGACCGCGTTTCCAACTGCTGGAGGCTGGGATAGGGTACCTGAGGTTCGTTTCAAACAATCGCGAAATTGCTGATCTCATGTTTGGGCGTGTCTTCACGGGTGGTAGTGATTCTGAGGTGATCAACGAAGCGGCTATCCTGGGAGTCAGGGAGCTTGCCGTAATTATTGAAAACGGCAAGAAAGTTGGGCTGAACGGTCAGCGGGATATGGACCAACTTGTGCTCACCGCGCTATCGACTGCGCACGGTTT
>JASBSN010000031.1 GCA_030148915.1 Thiogranum sp. | reverse complement strand
GTGGACTTCCCCCGGAACCGTAGACACCTCTCAGCCTCATTGTGAGGCATTCTCGAATGCCTCGGGACTCATCCCGCCCAGGTGGCTGTGTCGGCGGGTGCGATTGTAAAACGACTCGATGTAATCGAAGACATCGGCGCGCGCCAGATCACGGGTTTTGTAGATCCGTTTCTTGATGCGCTCCTTTTTCAGGCTGCTGAAGAACGACTCGGCTACCGCGTTATCCCAGCAGTTGCCCCGGCGGCTCATGCTGGGTTCCAGGTTATTGGCTTTCAGGAAGCGCAACCAGTCATCACTGCCGTACTGTGAGCCCTGGTCCGAGTGTATCATCACTCGACTTTCGGGGCGGCGGCGCCACACCGCCATGATCAGCGCATCCAGCACCAGCTCACGGGCCAGCGTAGGCTTCATCGACCAGCCCACCACCCTGCGCGAGTACAGATCGACCACAACAGCAAGATACAGCCAACCCTGCCAGGTCCGAAGGTAGGTGATATCCGTTACCCACACCACGTCAGGCTTCTCCACAGTAAACTCGCGCTGCAACTTGTTGGGCGCAATGATCGAGGGACGACCGGCGATTGCACGTGGCGCCTTGTAGCCCCGGATTGCCTTGATTTTATGGATGCGCATGATTTTGGCCACGCGATGCTTGCCACAGGTCTCACCGGCTTCGCGCAGATCCTGGAATACACGAGGCGCGCCGTAAACGCCGCCGCTGGCAGCATATGAAGCCCGGATCAGTGTCAGCAGTCGCTGATCCTCGATGGCCCGATCCGATAACGGCTTATGCAGCCATTGGTAGAAGCCGCTGCGCGACACACGCAGGACTCGGCACATCGTCGCCACACCGTGTTCATGCCGATGATCATTGATAAAGCGGTACTTTACTCGGACTCCCTTGCAAAGTACCTTGCCGCCTTTTTTAGGATGTCGCGCTCCTCTTCCGTGCGGCGCAACTGGGCCCGTAAGCGCAGGACCTCACTCTTGGCCTCGACCAGTTCGGCGGCATGCTCCTCTGTCTTATCCGGCTTAACCGCCTTAACCCACTTGTACAGGCTATGGCTGGACACGCCCAGGCGTTCGGATACTTCGGCAACAGAATAACCCCGTTCGATGATCTGCCGAACGGCCTCGTCCTTAAATTCGGGTGAATATCGTTGACTGCTCACAGGCATACCTCCTATGCTCAATTATACGCTGGAGGTGTCCATTGTTCCCGGGGAAGTCCACAGGTACGGCTGTTCTGTCCGCCGTCATAGACCATGTTGCCATCGTCTACCGCTATGGCGACCCTGAACTCGTCCCAAGGAATAAACGTCTCGCTGTTAAACTCCGTCTGAACAAAGGGCGCATGCTCGGGTGCTATGTCATCCAAAGGATGAACCTGTTCACCGTAAATTTCAGGATTGGCCCAGCGATTATTGAATACCGCAGCATACAACTCACTGGCCGCTTCCAGCCTTGGCGTATCTCCTTCCATTGGATCGGGGACCGTTTCCGTCGGGTAGCTCTCCTTTTGCCAACGGCGGGCAATCTCCGCTGGAAAGCGGATGCGGGCGACAGGCATGAGGGTGCCCAGCCGTTCAACAAATTCAAGAAGACTGGGCTGTGGATAATCGACAAGGAGGCCCAGATCCTTCGCGTAGTCGAGGAACTCCTTGTCAGAAAGGTAGCGATTGCCAAATCGATTTATCAAGGCGTGGTCTCCCTGCCCGCGTGTTCTGTCATGGCCTCCGTCAGCCACTATCAAAGCCTTAATGAACAGCGCCATATTATGGCGCACCCGTGCCGATCCTTGGTGTATTGCACAGTATTTCCGACTTGGTAAAGGACAAATGCGCCATACAGACTGATGCCGCGCTCGGGGAATTTGATGGTCACCGTACCCCACGCGGGCAATACCTATCACGCCGCTACAGGACGGCCCTGATAGCGCTGTCGCCCGTGTACCTGAGTCCAGGGGAAAGCCTTCCCCCCGCCTTAAAACCCACCCATGCGGAGAATAGCCACCCTAATCTCCGCACATTACGCGGAGAAATCTCTTGCCAATGCGGAGAATACCGGCCATAATATCCGCAGAATATGCGGAGTTTAAGATCATGTATATATGGGAAAAACCGTACTGGCCCGGCTTTACCTGGGACGAAAAGGCCCTGGCGACCCTGCTTGCGCAGGTTTCCCGAGAGCAAGGGAGGCTCCTGGGCAAGATGGAGGCGCTTGGCTTTGACCTCCGCAACGAGGCCCATCTACGTATCCTGACCGAGGATGTCGTCAAATCAAGCGAGATCGAGGGCGAGACCCTGGCACCCGACCAGGTCCGTTCTTCCATCGCAAGACGGCTCGGCATGGATGTCGGTGGGCTGGTCCCTGCCGACCGCGATGTCGAGGGCGTGGTCGAGATGATGCTCGACGCCACCGGTAATTACACCCAGCCGCTCTCGGAAGACCGGCTCTTCGGCTGGCATGCGGCGCTGTTCCCGACCGGTCGCAGCGGTATGAACAAGATCAACGTCGGAGCGTGGCGCGATGACCGCACCGGTCCGATGCAGGTAATTTCAGGACCAATCGGGAAGGAGAAGGTCCACTATGAAGCGCCGCCCGCCGCCCGACTGCCGGACGAAATGGCAAAATACCTGAACTGGTTCGAGGAACCCAAAGACACCGATCCCCTGCTCACGGCAGGGCTCGCGCATCTGTGGCTCGTCACCATCCACCCGTTCGATGATGGCAACGGACGCATCGCCCGCGCAATCGCCGATATGGCTCTCGCCCGCTCGGAAAGGACCGGCCAGCGCTTTTACAGCATGTCGGCGCAAATCCGCCGTGAACGGAATGACTACTACACAACGCTGGAAGCGACGCAGAAAAGCACGCTTAATGTCACAAAGTGGCAGGAATGGTTTCTGGGCTGCTTACTCCGCGCAATAGACGGCGCGCAAGAAACTCTCAGCGCTGTCATGCACAAAGCACAGTTCTGGGAACGCTTCGCCAAAGAGCCGCTCAATGAACGTCAGATCAAAGTCCTGAACCGGCTGCTGGATGGCTTCGAGGGCAAGCTAACAACCTCCAAATGGGCCAAACTCGCTAAGTGCTCTCAGGACACCGCCCACCGCGACATTAAGGACCTGATAGACCGCGGCGCCCTCAAAAAAGACTCCGGCGGTGGTCGCAGCACGAGTTATTCTTTAGTGACAGAATAGAACGTATGTTACACATGCGCCGGTAGTGTTCAGAATTATGTGTCATTTCTATAAACTACGAGAAAAAGGAATGATACATGAAAGACAAGATCAATTTCGATATGGAAGCAGCTATCCAAGCGCTGCGTGAAGGTAAGGACCTCAGTGGCAAAGAAGGCATCTTCACGCCCCTCATAAAGCAGCTCACCGAGGCGGCCATGCAGGCGGAGTTGGAGGCGCACCTGGCTGCCGACGAAAGCCCTAATCGCAAGAATGGCAGCACCCGCAAAACGATGAAATCGCCTGCTGGAGAGTTTGAACTCAGCACCCCTCGTGATCGCGCCGGCTCTTTTGAGCCGCAGGTGGTGAAAAAACATCAAACTCACTTGACCGATGAGCTGGAACGCAAAGTGATCGCCCTGTTTGCCCTCGGTAACAGCTATCAGGATATATCCGCACGCATATCGCCGATATGTATGATATCTCGCTCTCCAATGGGACGATTAACGCGGTGACCGATAAACTGCTGCCCGAGCTACAGGCGTGGCGTGAGCGGGATCTGGAAGCGATTTACCCTATCGTCTGGCTGGACGCCATTCACTACAAAATCAGAGAAAATGGGCGTTACGCCAGCAAAGCGATCTACACGATCCTGGGGCTCAACATCGAGGGCGAGAAGGAACTGCTGGGCCTGTACCTCTCCGACCAGGAGGGTGCGCACCATTGGCTCAGCGTATTAACCGATCTCCACAATCGTGGCATCAAAGATATTATCATTGCCTGTGTCGATGGTCTCAAAGGCTTTCCTGAAGCGATCGAAAGTCTTTATCCCGAGACGGAAATCCAGCACTGCATCATCCACCAGATCCGCAACTCCATGAAGTACGTGGCCTCAAAAAATCAGAAGGCTTTTATGGCGGATCTGAAATGCGTCTACAAAGCGGCAACACTGAATGCGGCAGAGATTGCCCTGGACGAACTGGACGCCAGGTGGAGCGATAAATACCCGATGGTGATTAAATCCTGGCGCAGCAAATGGCCCACCTTGTCGGCTTACTTCAAA
Source organism: Thiogranum sp. (assembly GCA_030148915.1). GTDB lineage: Bacteria > Pseudomonadota > Gammaproteobacteria > DSM-19610 > DSM-19610 > Thiogranum. The sequence goes on along the minus strand of JASBSN010000031.1, from coordinate 1,839 downwards.
TACCCCGAGTACGTGCGCAAGGCGGTCTACACCACCAACGCTGTTGAGGCGGTTCACCGCCAGTTCCGCAAGCTGACCAAAACCAAGGGCGGCTTTGCCAATGAAAACAGCTTACTCAAACTGCTCTATGCCGGTATACTCAAGGCGTCAGAGCGCTGGACCCATCCAGTACAAAACTGGAACCTCACACTGTCTCAGCTAGCGATTCATTTTGAGAAGCGACTGGATGATCATATGGCACTGTGAATGTTGACTGACACAGAGTTTTGAACACCCTCGACGTAACTGTAGAAGTTGACATCCCCGGCTGCGAACCCCAACGGGTCTTCACTGAAGAACCGCCCGATCTCCGGATCATAGTACCGCGCCCGGTAGTAATAATCAGCCATCTGCTTGCGCAAAACTCTCCAATAGTAACTTTAAGTCTTCTACATCATTTATATCACCTGGCAAATAAAAGATCCGGCCGTCTTTCAGCATGACTTTATAGTTTGAGTCCGATTTCTCATAATTAAAAAGGGTCATCATATTTTTCCATGGGATCTTGAACCGCCTCCATTTCTGAACACTGAAACTCTCAACAGATTTCACGAGCGACAGATCAAAAGTATCCTTCTTAAAGTAATATCCCCGCAATTCTAACTTGTCACCATAACACTCTGCCTTGCGCACGATAAATAGTCTGTATATTTCGTTTACGAAGATCTGGTAAAGGCCTATGCAGCCATACACACCAATTAGCAACGCCACAAGAAGAATGGCGATTAAAGATATTTTTCTGTTGAGTTCTCCACCAAAATTTTCTAGATAAATAGAATGTAAACTGACTAAAACGACTAAAGTGTAGCCGAATATCACAATGGCACTAAGCGGCAAAACCCATATATGGATACGGGAATCTGTCCATTCGTGTGACATCGGTAGATGTGTACTACTTCGCATAAACAGTGCGTAGCGTATTAGTGTTAGGTTTGCTGGGATAGAGCACAAAACCGCCCGATGCGGAAGGCGTACTCAGTGACTGCGAAACAGCATCGATCGGTGTCGTTACGCCAAAGCTAAAAATCCCCGCGGACATCTGCTCGGGAATACTATTACCGAACGACCCTGTAAGCCCCTGAGCCAACCCGCCGCCAAGCGTAGAACCGGCAAGCTGACCTACACTAAAGTTAGAACCGAACGTTTTTGTGCTATCTGACAAGATATCTGTCGACTGAACTCCTATATTCGTACCGAAACCCAATAAGCTGCCTTTTCCAAAATTTCCTACAAAACCACTTCCCGGAACGAAGGGCGCAGCCAAGCCAGCTACGAAACCTGCCCCCGTATTAACAGCAACATCACGAACACTACCGCCCAACGCCAGTGTACTCAGGCCACTGGTCGTACCGCCAACAGCACCTGACGTTAATGCTGTTCTCGTCAACGCACCCGCAGTAAATTCGCTCGGTACTGTGATTGCAGTCAGCCCTGCCGTATCTGCCGCCACGAACGGCGCAGCGGCTACCGCTGTATTCCCAAGCCCTACGGCATTTGTGAAGTTCGTGATGCGCGTCAGGTCTTGCTGAGGAATCGGATTCCGGCTAAATCCATTCATAACATTCTGAAAAAACAGCTTACCGCTTGGGTCGTTTCGATTTATGGGGTTGTTACCGACGTAGGCATAGAAGTTTATGCCCGCCTCGAAGCCGAGGGGTTCGGTAATCCCCCCGAAAAAAGGCGGTGCTCAAAAGTAGAATTTTCTCGTATGATGATTTGAGGAGATTCTGATGAAGAAATCAAGATATAGCGACAGCCAGATACTGGCGATTCTGAAGCAAGCCGAGGCCGGCACACCGG
>JASBSN010000029.1 GCA_030148915.1 Thiogranum sp. | reverse complement strand
CCGGTGTTTTTTGCGGTGATGATTGTCATCATCGTGTTCGCGCCATTGTTCACCCTGCAGGGGGTTGAAGGCAAGCTGTTCCAGCCCATGGCCGTGTCCATCGTGCTGGCGATGATCGGAGCACTCATCGTCGCCTTGCTGATTGTACCGCCACTGGCATCCTACCTTTTCACTCGTGAAGTTAAAGAGAAACAGAGTCCGTTATTGAAGCCATTGTTAACCGGATATCGCGGTGCGTTACAACTGGCGCTGCGCAATCGCGCTCTGGTAGTTGCGAGTGCCGTCGCCCTGTTTGTCGCCTCGCTGGCACTGCTGCCGTTTCTGGGTACTGAGTTTGTACCTGAACTCGAGGAAGGTACGCTGAACATCCGCGTTACCCTGGCGCCTTCTTCGAGTTTAAATACTTCCCTTGAAGTCGCGCAAAAACTGGAACAGCAACTGATGACCTTCCCTGAAGTGCTGTATGTTTCCAGTCGGGTCGGACGCGCCGAAATTGGTGGTGACCCGGAACCCGTGTCGAACGTGGAAATCTTTGTCGGTCTCACACCCGTTGCTGAATGGACCAGCGCCGGAAACCGTCAGCAACTTCAGACGATGATGGAGGAACGCCTGTCGATTCATCCGGGCCTGCTTTTCTCCTTCTCTCAGCCCATCGCCACACGCGTGGATGAATTGTTGTCCGGGGTCAAGGCGCAGTTGGCGATCAAACTATTCGGTTCTGAACTGGATGTACTGGCGGCCAAGGGCCAGGAAATCGAAGCACTGACCAAAACCGTCGACGGCACCCGTGGTGTCGCCATGGAACAGATTGCAGGCGAAGCCCAGTTGGTGGTGCGTCCTGACCGGGAAGCCCTGGCACGTTTCGGCATTCCCGTCGCCCAGGTGATGGAATTGGTGGCCGATGCCATCGGCGGCGTGGCCGCCGGGCAGGTGATTAACGGTAACGAGCGCTACGATATCTATGTCCGCCTGGCCGGCGAACATCGTGACAGTGTCGAGGCGATCCGCGGCCTGATCCTCAAGGCGGCGAGCGGTGCCTGGGTCAAGCTCTCGGATGTGGCCAATGTTGCCATCGAGTCCGGCCCGCCGCAGATACGCCGCGATGATGTCCAGCGACGCGTGGTGATTCAGGCCAATGTCGAGGGGCGTGATATGGGTGGTCTGGTGGCCGAACTGCAGCAACGGATTAATGAGGAAATTGATCTGCCGGCCGGCTACACTGTGGTCTTCGGTGGTCAGTTCGAGAATCAGCAACGCGCCCAGGCACGACTGATGATTGTCGTGCCGGTATCACTGGGTCTGATCTTCCTGTTGCTGTACCTGGCCTTCCAGTCCGTTGGGCAGGCCCTGCTGATTATGGTTAATGTGCCGCTGGCCCTGATCGGCGGTATCGCTGCGTTGTTTGTTTCCGGCCTGTATTTGTCGGTACCCGGCTCCATCGGTTTTATCACCCTGCTCGGTGTGGCGGTACTGAACGGCGTGGTCATGGTCAGCTCTATCAATCAACGTATTGAAGGCGGGCAGACGGTTGAAGACGGTGTCTTCGAAGGCGCCCTTTCACGCCTGCGGCCGGTGTTGATGACGGCGATTACTTCGGCGCTGGGTCTGATTCCGTTGCTGCTATCGAGCGGCGTCGGTTCTGAAATACAAAAGCCGCTGGCGACGGTGGTGGTCGGCGGCCTCGTGTCGTCGACGCTGCTGACGTTGTTTGTGGTGCCGGTGCTCTACAGCGCGTTTTCAGGTGGCAAGCTCAAGGAGATACGATAAGTAGCGAGAGGAGTTCGTGCAGCGGCTTAACGATTTGGATGGGCATTAGATATTGCGGGTGTGCGGGAGAGTCCAGCGGCGTTCGTGGAACTTTGGTGCCTGTGGTTGGTCTTCTACGGTGTCTGGGTTTGGTTCATCGTTGTCCGGGCGAGCAAATACAGGCGGTTGATTCCGGAAAATAGTCGTTCGGCAACCGGGAGAAGACTACGCGGGTTGAACGTAATTGCTGGCCTCACTGAAAGAGATACGATAGTATTTGAACCAATGCAACGATTTATCGCCAAATTACTCGTTTTTTTCATTTTGTTCGCGAATCTCGCCTGGGCTGCGGACATGGATGAAGTGCTCGCTGTGGCCAGTCCGGGTGAAGTGTTCCTGACCGGTGACCTACCGGATAACCATGATTTTGGCCACGACGTCCAGAAAACTACGCCTTGTAACCACTGCTGTCATGGCAGCGCCCACTACACCGGCCTGCTGCCGACTTCGCCGATAACGCTACCGTCCTCGACCTGCAACGATCAACCGTTGAGTCTGGCTGTGGTACATTCGCGCGATAAAGAACCCCCGCTCCAGCCCCCCAACATCTAAAGTCTCTATCGATCCGCAAGTGGAACGTCCCGTGTATGCGGTGGCGTGTCTTGACCTGTGTTGTCTGGAGATTTGAAATTCATGTATATGCTTCTTGTACGGTGGCCGGCTTTTATCTGTCTGGCGACCACCCTGGTGTTATTCGCCGCCGGCGCAGCCACGGCACAAAACCGCCCGGTTGTCGCACCGCCGGGCCCGGCGCTACGCAATCTGATCGGCGAAGTCCTGGATAAAAATCCCGGCGTACGTTCCGCCCGTGCTGCGGTGAATGCGGCCGAAGCCCGGGTCCGGGGCGCAGACCGGCCACTCTACAATCCACAGCTGGAAATGGATGCCGAGCAGGCCGAGACACGCGCCGGTTCTTTAGGTCTGAGCCAGGCTATCGATTGGTCCGACAAGCGCACTGCGCGCGCCGATGTGGCGGGCGCGGAGCTCGACGCCGTGCAGGCGGCCTATGCCGTAGTACGCCAGCGACTGGTCGGCGAGTTATTAATCGGGCTGGGGCGCTATCATACGGCCAACGCCATTCAGCAGTTGGCTCAAGAGCGTGCAGCGCTGATGCAGCGCTTTCTCGAGCTGGCGGAGAAACGCCGGCGCGCCGGCGATTTAAGCCAGGTCGAACTGGATCTGGCCAGACTCGCGCAGACCCAGGCGACGTTGCAACTTTCCCAGACGGCCTCGGATCTGGCCGAGGCCCGGCAGGCTTTGGCCGCCGTTACCGGCGAACCGAACCGCGATTGGCCAATCCTGCCAGCAGACATACCCGCACTCGCCGCCTTTGATCCGCAATCACTGCTCAGCAACCTGCCTGAACTGCGTGCCTTGCAGGCCCGTGTCGGCGCCGTGCGCGCGTCGGTGACGTTACGCAACCGGGAGCGACGGCCCGATCCCACCATCGGTGTGCGCGCGGGACAAGAGCGGTCGTTTCGCAACGGCAATGACGACAACTACGGCTTGGCGGGTGTGACGCTGAGTATTCCACTGTTTGTGCGCAACAACTTTCGTGCCGGCGTATAAGAAGTATAAACGCCCTTTTCACCCAACTCCAACAGCCGCTGACTGCTGTTGAGTCTCTCGGCAGCCGTGCGAGGCACCCCGAACCCTGCTTTCATTGGAGCTAAGTACGTCGAAAACCTGCCCTCTGCTCTCC
>JASBSN010000022.1 GCA_030148915.1 Thiogranum sp. | reverse complement strand
AGACTGCGTTTTCGAAAGGATGCCATTGCCACACCTCGCTCTCGAACGAGTGTGGCAACGTAGTGACAAATCATCAGTCATTAACCCATGCAAGGGTCGGCGTGCTTTCCAACTGATTAATTTAAATGGTGGGCGGTACTGGGATTGAACCAGTGACCCCTGCCGTGTGAATGCGAAAAGGCCCCCGATTTACATCATTAGGTTACGTATAAAAATACGTAATAACAGCGACTTAGTGTAAATGATGGTAAGCGATAATAAGCGCGTGTAAACTCTTTCTGTACTTCATTTGTACTTCAGCGCGTCTCGTCGTTTGGTTTGCAGCCAACACTTCAGGCGGCAGGGGTCCTAGATTCAAAGGGCAGCATGATCGCAAAAATCATTCAGCGGAACCTTTCGAAATTCGCGCCGGAAGCGACCCCGTATGACGTTCGCGACACCGATCTGGTGGGCTTCATTCTTCGGATCCATCCGACCGGGCGAAAGGTTTATTATTGTCAGTATGCGCGGGGGAAACGCGAAAGATTGGGCACCGTCCCGGCGGTAACACCAGAGCAGGCGCGTGAAAAAGCCAAAACGATGCTTGCCGGCATCATGCTCGGTGGAGAAACGCCGAGCGAGGCTCGCCGCAAAGCGCAGGCGTACAGCTTGAGCACCTATCTCGACACCATTTATGGGCCCTGGGTTGAGACGAACCGCAAGAGCGGGGCGGCTTCGCTGGCTCGTTTAAAATCTCGCTTTCTGGGTACGCTGGGCGATGAGCTGCTTCCAGACCTTAGCCTCTGGGCAATCGAGTCATGGCGCACGCAGCGTCGCCAAGCGGGTACGGCTGTGGCCACGATCAACCGCGACCTGGCGGCCTTGCGCGCCGCGTTGTCGAAAGCGGTCGAGTGGGGCTTATTATCGGAGCACCCGTTGAAAGACCTTAAACCGTTGCGCAGTGATCGTGCGGCCAACATTGTGCGGTATTTGACGCCGGCGGAAGAACAGCGATTGAGAGCCGCGCTGATAGCGCGGGACCGGCGCATCATTCAAGGCCGTGCAAACGGTAACAGCTGGCGTGAACAACGCGGCTACGCGTCCATGCCTGCGATCAGTGGTCCGTTCGGTGACCACCTGACCGCTATGGTGCTGATCAGTTTGAATACCGGGGTGCGGCGCGGTGAGCTGCTTAGCTTGACCTGGTCAGCCATCGACACGCACAACAACGTGCTCACAGTGAGCGGTGAGAGTTCTAAAAGTGGGCAGACTCGCCACATCCCGCTAAACTCAGAAGCGCAGGAGACGTTGGCGGCCTGGGGCATCGCGACGGGCCAGACTGGACTCCTTTTCAAGGCTCGTCAGGGTGGAAAAATGGTTGATATAAAAAAGTCTTGGTCGGCAGTGCTGAAGGCGGCTGGAATCCGGGAATTTAGATGGCATGATTTGCGGCATCATTTCGCCAGTCGACTCGTCATGCAAGGCGCGAGCCTCTATGTTATTAAGCAGCTGTTAGGTCATTCTACGATTGCGATCACCGAGAAATATGCGCATCTCGCTCCTGAGCACAAGAGCGCAGCTGTGGCGTTACTGGATCAGGAGCGCCCAACATGAATCGCTGGGAGGACAGACCTGAAGGCCTGAGACAAATATTCAATTTTCTCTTTGAGGTGAGGGTGGGCGGGGGGCCATCACAGGAGACGTTGGAGTATTTCGCGAAGGCTTTTTCGGAGATCTGGCGGGGTAGCGATCCAAAGCAGGCATTGAGGCTGACGGGTTCAACTAGCGCAACAAACAGGCGTGGTGCCTCGAACTATTCCCGCTATGTTGACGTTGCGATTGCTGTCGAATTAGAGCGCCAGTCATGCAACAGCTACGCAAAGGCCTGCGAAATTGTTGAGCATAAAATGGGTATCCCGTTCGATACCGTGCAGCGTCACCACGAAAACTTCAAGGCGGACGCCAGAGGGCTTCTTGAATCGCGGACTGATGACGTCAGGCTGGCCTGCGCCGTGCGAGTGGAAGCCGAGCGCTGTGAGTCTTCCAGCCTGGACGACGCTATCGATGCGGTCGCAAGTAAGACGGGTGTCTCTGTTGCTGATCTGAAAGATTGGCATGCGGAGTTTATGCGCGAGTTCGCAGAAAAAAAGTAATGTCAACCCCCATCTAGTAGATCAAGGTTTGGGTGTGGGCAGGATTTAACAGCTACTTATCATCGGTGATCACTGTTATCAATCGATACAAGGGTCGCCAATGACTGTTGCCAGCTTATTCACCGTCGCAGAAGCCTGCGAAAAGCTAAAAATCTCTCGACCGACCTTCTACAAAGAGCTTCATTCCGGGCTTCTGCAAACCTTCAAGATTGGCAGCCGCCGGTTCGTCACAGACCGGGCGCTGGCGAATTATCTCGACAAGCTTGAAAAGCACGCTGCGCCGCCGCGATGGCCGGCTGCACGCGCGGCCGTTTCCGCCAAAACGGAACAAAAAGCGACTCGAAAATAGAAAGGTCTTCAAGGTATAACGCCCAGCGCGATAAGCCGATGAAAGGTAGCCCTAGTTTCCTCACCAAACCAGGGCTACCAGCTAAGTCGCTCACCAGAGCTCGTACATCGTATTGCGGAAATGGTGTCATGTCCACCTGGTGGCGACGTACTCAAAATATGAGGCTGTCGACATGCTATGTACACCCACTACTTCACCAACTATGCGGCGTCGAAGTCAGCCGGCGCTGCATGACGCGATGCGGGACTGGCGGCTCAGTTGGGCCGCTCGCGGTATGCTCGCGTACTTTCGATCACACCCCCGTCGGCGACGCTTCTCGGTTTCGGAGATGTGCTGTTACCGTCGCGTCGGGGCTGAGTCCACCGAGTTAGTACGGGCTTCACTCAAGCAGCTCGTGACATATGGCTACGTCGATATCGACCGAGGGGTCATTGAGGTCAGCCATGGCGACGATTGATGAGCTCAAAAGTCAAATAAATCTCCACGATCTCGCCCAGAAACTCGACCTGCAGCGTCCGGACGCCAGGGGCAACTACCACAGCCCCGCGCACGAGGACAAGACGCCGTCGCTGTCGATCTATCGCGATGGCACGCGATGGAAAGACCATTCGACGGGCGAGGGCGGGACCTGCGTCGACCTGGTGATGCACGTTGAGGGTTGCGACGCAGGCACGGCGATCAAACGGTTGCACGAGCTCTACGTGTTGCCTCTGGATCGCCGACCGACGGAAGAGCCGCGGCGCAAGAGCCGCGCCGAGTTTATCGCTGACCGCTGTCTGTTAGCCGCCGACGGGGCGATGGAGTACCTGGTCGGTCGCGGCCTCGAGGAGGCGGTGGTGGCGCATGCCATCGCCAAGAAGGCGGTGGGCTTCAATACCTATGTGTCCGCGAAAGTACCGGCAGGAGAACACGGCCACGGCGGGCCGGCGGCGGCATTTATCGTCCGCACCATGAATCCCGGCCACGTGGTGGCGGTCGATCTGCGCTATCTCGACCCGGATCTCAACGGCGGCACCAAGACGCAGTGCCAGGGCGAGAAAAGCGGTCATGCCTGGTACAGCGATCTGAATCAGTTAAAGGCGGCGCACACGGTCTACCTGGTGGAGTCGCCCATCAACGCCCTGTCGGTGGACAGTTGCGGCATCAAAGGTGCGAGCAGCGTCGCGATCCGCGGCACAGGCAACGCCGAGGCGATCAACTTCAAGTTCCTGCAGGGTAAACGGGTCATTATCTGCATGGACAATGATGAACCCAACGAGCGGCTCGGCGGCTTCTGCGCCGGCGCCCGCGCCGGCTGGAAAATTCACGAGCGGTTGACGGGGCTGAACATCGCCGCGCACTTCGTCGACCAGGGTGAATGGCTCTGGAACGATGTAAACGACGGCCTGCAAGCGCTGGGCCGCGAAGAGCTAAAACATGTGCTGCGCCGGCTTGATCCGTATGTGATCCCGGGCGTGCGCGGCGACGATCTGGGCAAAGGAAAACCCCGGGTGTTTCTCCCGAGTCATGATTTTGCCCAGTATTGGAAATATCGGGCGAAAGAGGATTTCACCACGGTCGTCACGAAGCGCACCCAGGATGAGGGGGGTGACGATCAGTTGCAGTTCGGCGATCTCTGCGGGTTCCGGGTAGCATCGATCTCTCGGGTTACGATCGCCAGTGCGATCAGCACCATGACCGGTGAGGCTGATAACCAGCCTCGCACATTGTTCGCGACGACCGCGCAGGTTCCGCGACATGGCTCGAAACTGATTCGAGCGGTATTCGAAGACAAAAAACTGCATAAGATCGATCGTTGGGAAGAGTTCGGTCCGGTGTATCAACAAGCCGCCTTTCGGCGCATGGTCAATATCCTGGAGCGCGGCGCGGATCTGGGGGCTCGAAATGCGATCAACTTCGTGGGGCTCGCCTGGCGCGACGGTCACCCGATCGTCAATGAAGGGCCGGACTGCTACTTCACAAACCCGGAACAGCAATGCCCCTACCACAATCTGACATTCCCGAGCGGGACGCCGGCAGATGCACAGCGCGTAGTCGACGCCTATCAACAGACATTTAAGCACAATGCCGCTACCTTGCCGCTGATCTGGGGCCTGGGCGGGCACTTGAAGGCGTTCCTGGGCTTCTGGCCGCACATGATCATGCAGGCGGACAAGGGCATGGGGAAATCGACGCTGATCAAACGACTGGAGCGCACGATCTCATTTTCGATGTTTTCGGGGCAGAGCCTGCAAACGGAGTTCCGGCTGCTGACGTCGATATCGCACACCTCACATCCGGTCGGCTGGGAAGAGATATCGGCGCGCCGCCAGGATGTGATCGACAAGGCCGTCAGCCTGCTGCAGGAGTCCTACCAGCACACGATCACACGTCGCGGCTCCGATATGACCGAATACCTGGTGGTCGCACCGGTGCTGCTCGCCGGCGAGGATGTCCCGGTGAAATCTCTACTCGGTAAGGTGGTTAGAACCGATTTGACCGGCAAGAAGGGATTACTGCTACCGGAGGACTTACCCAGGTTCCCGGTGGCGGAGTGGTTAAGGTTCTTGGCCGGGCACAGCCGGGACCAGGTGCTGAGTGTCTACAACCGCGCTCAGCAATACTGTCTGGATCACTCACGATCGCCCAACAGTGACGACGGTGCGAAGCGCATGGCCGGCAACTACGCCGCTGTGCTGACCGCGTGGCGGCTGTTGTGCGAGCTCGCCGATATCGATCGGGACCAGGGCAACTTCATCGCCGACGTGACCGCTGAAATGAACGGCCATATCTCAGAAACCAAGGCTGACCGGGAGCCGTGGGTCTGGATCATTGAAATCCTGCTCAGTGAGATATCAGCCGGTAACTTCCGCCACCCATTTTGTTTCGGTGACGTGGACAACGAGGAGTGTCTGTGCATCCGCACCAGCTACATCATGGATCACATCTCGCACACCATGGCCCTGCGCGACAAGTGGAACGCCCTGCCGGTGAAATCGGACCGAGTGCTGAAGCGCCAGCTCAAGCAAGCCGGTGTGCTGGTCTCTGAAAGCGTTGAACGGGTGATCGGCGGGAACCGTCACCAGCACCTGGTTGCGATCAGCCTGGAAAAACTAATGGTCTTCGGCCTACAGGCAAACCATGCGTAGAGGTCTCCCCCCCCGCACCCCCCAAAGGATTTAGCTGCGCGAACGTCAATTTATTGTCGGTGAAAAGCGTGGGGGCGGCTGATTTTTTTCATAACTTGGCACACAGAGGGTGGCTGACTTGAGTGGTTTGAGCCTGATTCGCGTTAAGTCTTTGTCCGTGGAGTCGTTTTTGTGTCAAGTTGCCCCCTAAATCCACTCAGGTTGGCTCTAAATCTACTCAAGTTTGTCTTGATTCCCCTCAGCTATGTTTTTGTGTCTTTTACACTTCAGCCCCTTATTCTTTTCTTTTTTCTTTTAAAAACAATAAGAAAGAGAAGAATAAGAGCGTTTACTCAGAAAAGGATGATCCTCATGTTAAAAACATGCACCATTTTGGACCCTCAAGTTCCACCTCGTCCCTCGAGTCAACTTGAGGGTGTCGGTTATCAATTAAAACAATATGTTGCGAGCAAAAATAGCGTCATCCTCAGATCCTCATGTTTCTCCGCCACCCCCTTCCCAGATGGAAGGTCAAACTGGCCTCGAGTGAGGTCCGCGAAAACACTGTATGGAGCGTGTTCGCTCGTCATATTTACCCAGGCGAAGGCGGCATCTTCATGACCGCGGTCGGGTTGAATCGTCCCGTTGAGGGTGGGCGCTACCAGGTCGGTCAAAATTCGCTTCTGGTGGTGGCAATAGGGCATTTCGACGGCCGGCTGGCCGTCGTCTCCAGGCTGAACGGCGGTGATCGTCTTTCGATCTGGCCGGTCGAGCATTGGGTGGTTGAATATGCTGGCGGCCGCCTGCTCGGTGTCGACGAATTATTGCCGGCCAGCATTCTGCGCGGGAGTGGCAACTGGCTCGGTATCGGTTGCCTGGTTTCCCAGGTCGATGGCGAACTGATTTTGAGTGAACTCGAGGTTTTTGACGATCATGAGTGAAAAACAGACTGTGAACAGTCACCCGGTCGAAGGTGGAATTTACGCAATACGCCGTGATCGATTTTGCGTCATTGCGCTCGGGATCGATGAGCTCGGCGACGAAAGATTTGTGATTCGGTTTCAGGGCCCTTCAGCTCGTGATCCCCGATATCAAACTATTTTAAGCTGGAAAACACTGACTTGGTCTCGTTTATACAAAAGTGCTCGTCTCGTTGCTGTCGATGTCAAGCTGTTGATGAGCGAGGATCGTGGCCGCGGTTTAGAGTTGGGTATCACGCCATGCACGGTCATTCAGAAAAATGGAAAAGTTTTCATTGTGGCTGACATCTTGCGAAGAGGGCCACCGTCATGTCCGACACTGCATTGATTGAGCGCTTTCTGCGCTACAAGTCCGCCACACAAGGACGCACCGACGGCACCGTCGTCACCTACCGGCACCGGCTGAACCTGCTTGTGGAATTTCTCGGCAGCCGCGACAAAGACCTGGTATCCGCTGAGTCGCAGGATTTGATCGACTTTACGGGCGAACATTTGCACCGCACCGGTGTTGCGCCGCGGAGCCGGCGGCCTGCGATAGCCGCGACACGCCAATTTTACGCGTGGCTGCACAAAAAGGGGCTGGCCCGAGAAAATAAAGCAATGCCGGTAGAGTATCCACGTGTCGGTCGAACGTTGCCGCACGTGATGCCTGCCCATCACGCCGAGGCGTTGCTGATGGCGCCTGATCTGACGACGCTGCGTGGTTGTCGAGATGCCGCGATATTTGGGGTGCTCATCGGTACCGGTGTTCGCGTATCCGGGCTGGTTCGTCTTAATCAGGAAGACCTGGTCTTCGATCGAGATCCGGAGAGCAACCAGATGCTCGCGTACCTTCGGGTTACGGAAAAAGGGGGGCACGATCGTCTCGCACCGGTCCCGGCCGAATGCAATTTGCTGTTGAGGATATATCTCGCACACGCGGACCTGGCGAAGATCGATCGCACCCTGCCCAACGGTGACCGGGCGCTGTTTGTCAGTTTGATGCGAAGGGATATTCCAGCGCATGAATATTTCGGTGAATCTCGACGGCTGCGCACCGGTGCGGTACGGCACCTGCTGCGCACCTATGGTGCCCAGGCGAAAGTCCCGCCGGAATACCTGCATCCACACGCATTTCGGCACCTGTTCGGCACCGAGCTCGCAGAGCAAGGCATTGATGTGCATGTGCGTGGGGCACTGCTGGGGCACCGGAGTATCGAGAGTACGCTGCTATATGACCGCCTGGCGATCCGACGGCTGAACGACGCCTCAAGGAAAGGTAACCCATTCCGGCGGATGCGGACGCCGGTGACGGACCTGGTTAAGGAGTTTCGTGCGCAGGGGCTGGTATAATGATGGCAGAAATCGAGCCGTCGAATGGTTCCGACCCTCGACTCGGTGAGCTCGAGCGCATCGGCATCTCGCAGTGGATACTCGACCTGGCAGACGAGCTCGGTGTCGATGCCGCTCTGACTATTTGGCGCAGACTCAGCCATGAATCGGGGGAAGATCATCGTGTGAGTGTGCCGCGATGGAGCACCTATCTGCGATTTCAGCGTAACCACTTTATTGCATCACTCGATGCGCAGGGGCATCCACCGGAAGTGATTCGCGAGCTGTTGGTGACGGCGCTTTGTGAATCGCTTAGTCTGGTGAGCATCAAGCGCATCGTCAGCCGTTTGAGGTCAGAACAAGGGTAAATGCAGGGATCCCAGAAACTGCTAAATCACGGTAACTAGGAGGTGGATCAATGCGAGTGAAGTATTGGAAGCCGAGCGTTCGTGCTAATACCGCTTTTGTGTGTCTTTGACTATGGCGGATTTCATTCTCATCGACCCCCCGGTCGGCCCTTACTCATCGATCAAAGATCTGGAAAGCTGGCTGGCCGAGCTACGCGGCATGCGTGAGAGCCCCGAAGTTCGAGACGCTATTGATCAGGCTGAAAGCTGGCTGGCAGACGCTCGCGATCACGGCGCCAAATGACCAGCGAATATCCGGACAAACCGTCCGTATGCTCACCACCGAACAGCGCGTATGGAGGAGGGGTAAGGCCAGGGAATGCTTGATCCCTACGATATACGGGTAGACCTCGACAACATTCACGCATTTCGTGCGAATGTTCTTAACGTGGTGCGCAATCCATATGTCTTTCCGCCCGTCTGGCAATGGAAACTTGTATACCCTGAGGCTACGATATAGCCGGACCTCAATGTTGACGCGGGTGGATAGGTGTGTCAAAAACCGGTCATTCAAACAACCAAAAGCAAAAGCCCATTAAAACTCACCATATCGGCAGAAGAGACCTGCCAGGACTATGTGAACTGGTGGTGGATATTCACGTGATATAGCCCTGTCGGTGCTATGTGAACCGGTAGTTGATTTCCACGTGGAACAGATCAGCTGATCACACGCTGTACGACACTTGTTCCAACCTTCAACTCCCGAGCGATCGCGAGTATCCCCTTACCCTGGGCACGCTCGCGCTTGATGCGATCCTCTACCGCCTCGGTAACACGCGGTCTGCCCAGTGTCTTCCCCTGGTCCCTCGCTCGCTTCAGGCCTGCCCTGACTCGCTCCTGGATCATGCTGCGCTCGAACTCTGCGAACACTCCAGCCATCTGGAACATTGCCTTTCCGCTTGGAGTGCTGGTGTCAATGTTCTGTTGGTGGAGGTAAAGGTCTACGCCTTTCGCGTGAATGTCATCCAGGAAGACAACCAGGTGCTGAAGCGATCGACCCAGTCGATCGACTGACCAGGCCATGATGATATCGAACTCACGACGGTTTGCTGCTTTGAGCAGCTTGTCGAGTGCAGGGCGTTTCTCCCGTCCTTTGACGCCCGATACACCCTGGTCGACATGCTCAGCTACCACGCTCCACCCGTGGCGCTCTGCGACTTCCCTGAGCTCCCTGAGCTGGTTCTCGGTGGTCTGCCGGTCGGTACTGACTCGTGCATAGATCGCTGCTTTCTTCATCTCATCACCTATACGGTTAACGACTGTTTTAAGTATAGCAATCTCCGCAAAGACAAGTGAGTGTTTCGCATCATCTTTTGAACGCTAAAAACAAGGGGGTTTACCGTATGGGTAGGGGTGGGGGGTCGGCAAGGAATATCGCTCCTCCGGGAGGGGGGGGTGGGTCTCCAGATAACTGCACTATTTGCCTGATCTCCATAAGGGCTCGAAAAATCGCGCGCGGCGCCGGCGCACTCGGGCACGCGGATTTCTCCACGGTTTACCGACGGTCGACCATGATTAGCCGCTGTTCTGTTTTATTTTCCGTGAGAGCCTGCGACCGATTTCCGGAAATATTGCACAGCCATCCGACAGAGGAAAATTTATGCTTAATGAAATAATGAGATTGCAGCAGGCGGTCGACCGTCGGCTCGGGCTGGAACGTAGCGAGCGTGGAGGAACCCGTCTCAACAGGGCGCAAATGACCATGGGGGCGTTGGCACTAATCGATTTCGACAAGCAACACTTTCCCAAGTTATTGCAGGAGAGTAAACGGCTGTCGGCTGGTGCCGGTTTCGTCTCTGATGCGTCTGTTCCAGCCATCTGGCAGCGTACGGTGATCCGTGAGGCGCTGTACCGTCTGAACGCGTTACAGTTCACCGACGCCGCTACAGCGGCGTTCGGATCATCCCTGGAGATTCCGTACAGCTACCGCGACAATACAGCGGCCGGGCGCACCAATACCCGCATTTACGAGGGCGAAGAAATACCGCGGTCGGGCGTGATCCAAACCGCCGAACTGGCCTATCCGCTGCCTCAGAAAATTTCGTTCGAGCTGAGCGATGAGTTGCGCTATATAACCAGCTCACAATCTCTTGACTGGGACGCGGTCATCGAGAATCTGAGTAATTCGGCACGCCTTATCGCTGAAGATACTGACCGAACTGTCCTAAACGAAATGTTGCTGTCATCCGATGAATATGGAGCGGTCGCCGTCAGCGGCGAAAACCTCGAGCTGCAGGCCGACGATGTCGATGCCGTATTTATTTTGGCGCATTTTCCGGTAGTCCGTCCGCGAACCATCAGAGATCTGCAGGGCAATATCGTTGGCAACATCGTCAATCCGGTGACTGTCAGTTACAACTCCGTAGCAGTGGGCGAATACGACGGCACTGGCACGCAGGCGCCCGGCATTTACTACTCGCTCAACTACAACCTGGGCGAGATTCACCTGGTCGATGAATCCGGTGCGCTGTTAATCCCCGCTGACGGCACCGCGTACACCATCAGTTATTCCTACGCCACCAACGTCTACGCGTTCGACACCGACGAAGGCACGGATGAGTTGGACGTCCACTGGGACAAATTCCTGTATCGCTATGCGTTACGAAAGAATGAGATCGAGTCTGCGCGGTATCACTCCTGCGATTTCGGGCTGATGAGTGGCACCGTGCAGAATCATATCGAGTCGGCCAAGACGTTCGCGGCCAATTTCCGCAAACCCGGCACCGATTTGGATAGCACCGGGACGCTCGGATTAATCAAAGGCGTTCCGAATTGGAAGACCACGGGGCCTGGTTTGTTTTACCGTGATGAGCGCGTTCTGCTCGGCGAATTGGGAATAACGCGATTCAGATTATTAAAGGGGTGGGAGCCCTCGACGTTGACGGCTGAACGCGGTCCCAACGGACGCTTCACGGGAAAAAAATCCGCCTACGGCGATCAGTGGATTATTGTGCACACACCGACGCAACTGAAGCGCGCATTTACGAGCATGGTGTTGTACTCAAGCCCGATGCGCGTCGCGAGGGCCACTCCCTAAATTCGAGGTTTGAACAACTCTGTCGAGATGCGTATGACGAATAAATACACACAAGGCTTTATTGAAGGATTTGTCGAGGAGGTTGATAAATGGCCATCTCCGTCTGCGGTTATAGGCGGCAAGATGGTGACTCTAAAAAAACTTTCCAATTCGACGGTGAAGGGCAAGAGTCCAGATGTCAGTGATCTAGCCAAAGAGCTTCTTTCGCGTATTGATATCCGCGCGGTCATTAGTTGCGACGCCGGCACATTCGATTTTAAATTTATGGTTTATGACGCCTTTGCCCGGCATGCGGGCGTGTTTTTAAAGTTGCTAAGCTTATCGATTGGTGAACCTGAAGCATGGCTCATAACCTTATCGGAAAGGGATATGTGTCGTTGCATGGAAGGGTTTTTCTTGATCAATGGTGTTTGGTTGATGACATCGATCTTGAGTGACAGTGAGAATGCGAGCGTAATGAGCAACGACGGAAACCTGCACTAAGGGATCGAGAACACTGAAAAGAGGATTGTAATGATGGCCAGTGGTGACAAAGAGTTCCTGATCAAGGTCCGCGCCGATATTCAGCGGGTGGCGCGTGATCTGCAGAGTGTCGCCAGCGAGATATCGGCGACCGGCCGTGCGTCGGCACAGTCTTCGCAGCAGGTCGACGGCTTGTCGCGCACCCTCGACGGCGCAGCAAGCAAAGCCGCACGGACGTCTAAAGACGTGCGCGGCCTGGCCCGCGAAACCAGCAGTACGGGTAAGGCGGCGGGCCAGGCAGCCAGGGACATGAAGGGTATGTCCCGCGAGGTTACCGCGACCGGCCATGCCTCGGCACGATCATCCAGCCAGGTATCCGGCCTGGGCCGATCGATGGCACAACTGAAAGCTACGGTCGCAGCCTACATTTCACTGCGCACCGGACGCGAGCTTCTCTTGCAGGCCGACGATTACAACGTGCTGCAGGTGCGGATCAAAACGGCCACTGAAGCGACCGGTGATTACGTCGCGATTTCGAAGCAGCTATTTGAAACAAGCCAGCACAACGGTGTGGCGCTGGCGAGCACCGTGTCACTGTTCCAGGACCTGGCGCGCTCTGCGCCCGAGCTCGACGCCACCACCGGTGAGGTGCTGACACTGGTGAATGCGGTCCAACAACTGGGCATCCTCAGTGGTGCCACCAAGATCGGCATGAGCGCGGGACTGCTGCAGTTTAGCCAGGGCCTCGCCGCCGGCGTGTTCCGCGCCCAGGAATTCAATTCGCTCTTGCAGAATGTGCCGGGGCTCGCGGTTGCCATTGCCAAAGGCATGAACATGACGGTCGGCGAATTACGAAAGGCCGTCCTCGAGGGCAATTTGTTGTCCAAAGAGGTCTTTCGATCGCTGCTGAAACAGTCGCCGGAAATTGCCGCCGCATTCGAACAAATTCCCGATACCGTGCGCCGCTCCGGTGAGGCCCTGCAAAACAGTTTCGGTAAATTCCTCTCCCAGCTCGACCAGGCCTATGGCCTCACCCAATCGATAGCGGGCTTTATGAACAAGGCGGCGGATGCGCTCGCCAAAGCGGGCAATCCCTATGGCGATGCCACCGGCCTCGAATCCTTTGACCTGGCGATCGCCAATATTGAGGCCAAGATAAAGGCCCTGCGGGATACCCGAAACGCAGGTCATTTCTCGGCCAAGGCGACGACCGCTGCGCTGGAACAGGAAATCCAGCTGGAAAAGCTGCTCGCCACACTGCAAAAACAACGCTTTGACGCCGCTCGGCGGCAGCCGTTTATCCCGGATGCGCCGGGGGCGGACAGCGCTGGGTCATCGGGCCCGCCGTCTCTCACGCCCGAGCAGGAGGCGGCGACCAAACGCAATCAGGCGGCGGTAAAGGCCTTGGAGCTGGAAGCGGCCACCTACGGCAAGACAGCCGGCGAAATCGCGTTATACAAGTTGCAACTCGACGGTGCGACCCAGGCGCAGCTCGATCGGGCGCGTGCCGCGCTGCAGTCGACACAAGCGTCCGACGAACGCGTGCGCGCCATGCAGAAGGAAATCGAGGCCGAACAGGCCGCCACGGCTGCCGCGGATGAGCGGATAAAACTACTGCGCGACGAAGGTCGCCAGGTGGTGCAGGACAGCCTCACCGACCAGGAACGGCTGAATGCGGCTCTCGCACGGTACCGAGAACTGCTCGACGCCGGCGCACTCAGCCAGGATGAGTTCAACAAGGCGGTGTCTGCTGCGAAAAACAACTTCGCCAAGATCCAGGCCGCCGGCGATGACGCGTTTGCCAGCCTGACAGCGGCGACGCGCGGCTGGGGCGATGATTTCACCAATACGCTTGCCGACATGGTCACCGAGGGCAAAGGCAACTTCAAGGATCTGGCCGATAGCATCATCAAGGATCTGGCGCGTATCCACATCCAGCAGTCCATCACCAAACCCGCCCTGGCGGCGCTGGGTGTGCCGGGCTTCGCCGGTGGCGGTCAGGTCTTCGGCCCGGGCAGTGCAACATCGGATTCGATCCCCGCCCGCCTGTCAGCCGGTGAATACGTGGTTAGCGCCGCCGCGGTGCGTGCGTTCGGTGCCGCCAATCTCGACGCCATCAACCGGATGCGACTGCCACGGTTTCCCGCGACCTCGACAATCCGCCGCCCGGAGTCGCCCCGCACGCATTTCGCCGAGGGCGGACTCGTGTCGCCGGGTACGACTCAGCAGGGCAGCCTCAGCGTCAACATCACCAACAAGGGGCAGCCGGTACAGGCGACGGACGCGCGCGCGAGCTTCGACCTCAAAGGCGAGGTGATCAGCATCATGCTCGAAGACCTGCGCGATAACGGCCGGTATGTGGCCAGCCTCGACGGCTCCCGCGGCCTGCGGCGGACACCGCGCTAGGTATTCCCAAACGGCTCATCTCGCGCTAATATCTGAAACTAGGTGCTATCAACACCTCTCAAGTAGCGGGTCCGCGCCCGACAGTACGCGGTTTTTTTGTGCCTACCGGTTTATGGTCGGGCGTCGACGAGGATACAAGACCGGCTTCGGCTGGAAAGATCGTTGGCCGTCTACTTGCGGTTGATAGCGTCCCGGCCACCCCCGAGGGGGGCGGAATATCAATCCAAGTAGGAGTCTTAAAGTGTCTAATTTCTCGTCCCAAATCCTGATGTTTCTCGAAGCACTGCGAAACGTGGCTTCTGAATTTTTCAACGCTCAACCAGATCGACGTATGCTTAGCACCTGTCAAATGCTCGGCGTCAAAATCACAATAATGCCCTTCTGCGATGTCCAGGGCCATCCCTTTGCAGAGCCCAGCTATCGGTTCGATCTCACGTCAGCAGATTTACTGGCCACAATTAACACGGTGGCGGACGAGCAGGAGCTCGATGCTTGTATGGAGGCGGAAACCGGCAGTTTGGAGGCGGCAGGTTGGAGCGTTACCGTGGTAAGTAGTTGTCGCAAAAATCAGACTTACAGCTTCCAATGGATCTGTAGGCATCAAGCTCTTTTAGAGGAGCTAGTCGATATTCAGGATTTAAGCTGTGACGTGATGTCCTCGCTCGACGGTTTGATGAAACTCACAGCCGTAGCGGTCCCTGGCTCGCGTATCGGGGTCGAAGATTTACATTCCACGTTGAGCCTGATTCGCTACAAGGCGCAAGAAGTTGTCGACGGGTTGTCGAAAGTAGCTTTGCGAGAGGTATGCGCCTAGGTACCTCAAGCTATAGGCGAGACCGAGGAACGTCGCCTGCGGCTTCTCAGGCGGCGTTTTCTCACCATGCGAGGTGACAAAACCATGAAAAATGATTGGGGCGAATCAGTGAGGCAGCATTTAGCGGAAAAACACGGGATAACGCAGGCCCGTCATAACGTCGGCAAAGGCCAGTCAGTGAATCTGGGTAGTGCGATTTTTCGAGTTTTTCGCGACGAGCTTATTGAAGAGTTTATCGTTAATGGGCGGCGACCGAATCACCGTGATCCCGAGAACAAGTGATGCTCATAAATGAATGGCCGCCATGCGCGAAGATATCAATCGTGATCGAGTAGGTGTTTTCGGATAAAGGGTGCGTAGCGCACTCTATATGCACTCTGATTGATTTTGTATTCAATTTGGCGGCTATCGTGTTATTGCTTAAACCGATGAACTTTATAATAAAGTTTGGTGGGCGGTACTGGGATCGAACCAGTGACCCCTGCCGTGTGAAGGCAGTGCTCTCCCGCTGAGCTAACCGCCCGGGCATGTCTCGCACTCTGGCGAACCGCGATTCTAGTGGCAATGTGGTTGGAGCGTCAATGCTCAGGTAACTCAACGGCCGGGGGTTGCATGGTCAATTTCCGAAGTTCAAATTAAACTTAATTATTTTATATAAAAAACATATAGTTATTTGATAAATATAAATATTTTTATTAGGGCCTCGGCGCAGTTTGAGAAGAGGTGACCTGGCTGGGCGATAGCAGGACAATAGTATTTTTACAGCGGTCTCTTGGCGGAATCATGCAGCGGTTACAGCGCATTCTGGGTCACGGTGTGTTCATTGCCTTGCTCGTGGGGGCCTTCTTCCTCTATAGCGAGCGCGCCACCCTGGTGGCGAGGTGGTTCGCCGATCCGCGGTCAGCGCCAGTGCAGCGAACGGTGAGTAGGCCAGAGCCGGAAAAGGTGCTCGAAAAACGCCCCGTAACGCCTGCTGTGCCAGAGACCGGTCTGTCATTACAGCAGCGGTTGGCAACGGCGCGCGCGCTTTACTGGCAGCAGGACATGCGTGGCGCGCAAGCGGTTTACCGCTCGTTGCTGCAAGCCTATCCGGACAATGCCGATGTTTGGGGAGAGGCGGGCAATTTTTATTTCAGTCAGCAGCAGCGCAAGGCGGCGGCTGATGCCTATTTCCATGCCGCCGACCTGCTTATCCGTCAGGGGCAGGCGCAGCGGGCGCGCCGGTTGCTCGATGTGATGCATCAGCTGGATGACGAAAAAACGCGTGAACTGCGACGTCGGCTGGACTCAACGGATGAATGACCGGTGCGCCGACCGGTGAGCGAAAAGCCTGCTGGTGATGAAACATTCCCGCGACCGATGTTTGAAGCTGCGTAGGCAGTCGGGCCGGTTCCGGCTACAATGCGCGCTTTGCTCTCGGTTCGCCTTAAGGTAGTCATGACAGTACGTACCCGTTTTGCCCCCAGTCCCACCGGTTACCTGCACATCGGCGGCGCCCGTACGGCGCTGTTTTCCTGGCTGTTCGCGCGCCGTCACGGCGGCCAGTTCGTGCTGCGTATCGAGGATACTGACCTCGAGCGCTCCAGCGCCGAGTCGGTCAACGCCATTCTCGAGGGGATGGCTTGGCTGGGGTTGGACTACGATGAAGGGCCGTTTTACCAGACCCAGCGTTTCGAGCGTTATGCCGAGGTGATTCAGCAGTTGCTCGACGGTGGTCATGCCTACCGCTGCTATTGTTCGCGGGAGCGACTGGAGAAGCTGCGCGAACAGCAGATGGCGGATAAGCACAAGCCTCGCTACGATGGCCACTGCCGGCACGGCGCCGAGCCGCCGTCGCCTGATGCGCCGTTCGTCATCCGTTTCCGTAATCCCGAAAGCGGTGAAGTGGCGTTCGACGATCTGGTGCGCGGGCACATCCGTTTCGACAACAGCGAGCTCGACGATCTGGTGATCGCCCGCAGCGACGGCACCCCGACCTACAATCTGACCGTAGTGGTGGACGACAGCGACATGCGCATCAGCCATGTCATTCGCGGCGACGACCATATCAACAACACGCCGCGGCAGATCAACATCCTCAAGGCACTGGATCTGGATGTGCCGATTTATGCGCATACGCCGATGATTCTCGGCAGCGACGGCAAGCGCCTGTCGAAGCGCCACGGCGCGGTCAGCGTAATCCAGTATCGCGATGACGGCTATCTGCCCGAGGCGTTGCTGAACTACCTGGTGCGTCTCGGCTGGTCGCACGGTGACCAGGAGTTGTTTGCCGTCGACGAAATGATCCAGCTGTTCGATCTCGACGCGGTGAACCGTGCCGCCTCGGTATTTAATCCCGACAAATTGCGCTGGCTCAGCCAGCAGCACATCATCCGCACCGCCCCGGAGCACCTCGCCCGGCATCTCGCCCAGCAACTGGGTCGGCGCGGCATCGACCCGACCGACGGCCCGGACCTGTTGGAAGTGGTAGCCGCCCAGCAGGAACGCGCTACTACGCTGGTGGAAATGGCGGATATCAGTGAATGCTTTTACCGCGACTTTGACGCTTTCGATGAACAAGCGGCGAAGAAACACCTGCGCCCGGTAGCCCGTGAACCGCTGCAAAAGGTCCGCCAGGGCCTGGCGGCGGTCACCGACTGGCGCCCCGAGAAAGTCTATGAGCCGGTGCAGGCGGTGGCCAGCGAGTTGGATGTGAAAATGGGTAAGGTGGCGCAACCGTTGCGCGTGGCGATTACCGGGCGCGCCGCTTCGCCTAGCATCGATGTCACCCTGTATCTGGCCGGGCAGGACGCCTGCCTGCGACGCATCGATCGTGCGCTGGAGTACATCGCGCAGCGCGCCGCGCAGGGGTCGGACCATGGCTGAGAGCGACAACGCGCCCGCCTCGAACTTCATCCGTGATGTGATCGACACCGATCGGGCGGCCGGCAAAAACGATGGCCGCGTGGCCACCCGGTTTCCGCCGGAGCCCAATGGCTATCTGCACATCGGGCACGCCAAGTCGATCTGTCTGAACTTCGGTATCGCTGATGACTACGGCGGCATCTGTAATCTGCGCTTTGACGATACCAATCCGCACAAGGAAGACCGGGAATTCGTCGAGGCGATCCAGCGCGATGTGCGCTGGCTGGGGTACGACTGGGGCCAGCACCTGTTCTACGCCTCGGGTTACTTCGAGCAGTTGTATGCTTTCGCCGTGGAGTTGATTAAACAGGGCAAGGCTTACGTCTGTGATCTCAGCGCCGAAGAGACCCGGGCCTACCGCGGCACGTTGAAGGAACCCGGCAAGGACAGCCCGTACCGCACGCGCACGGTAGAAGAAAACCTCGATTTGTTTGCGCGCATGCGTGCCGGCGAATTCGCCGATGGGGCGCGTATCCTGCGGGCCAAGATCGATATGGCCTCGCCCAACATGAATCTGCGCGATCCGGCTATCTACCGGATCCGGCGCGGCGCGGCCCATCACCAGACCGGCGCGGCCTGGTGTATTTACCCGATGTACGATTTCACCCATTGCCTGTCGGATTCGCTGGAGGGCATTACCCATTCGTTGTGCACGCTGGAATTCGAGGATCACCGCGCGCTCTACGACTGGTTTCTGGATACGCTGGCGGTGGACTGTCACCCGCAACAGATCGAGTTTTCGCGCCTGGAACTGCAGTACACGGTGACCAGTAAACGCAAGCTGACGCAACTGGTCGAGGAGGGCCGCGTCGAGGGCTGGGACGATCCGCGCATGCCGACCTTGGCCGGGATGCGCCGGCGCGGTTATCCGCCGCAGGCGAT
>JASBSN010000018.1 GCA_030148915.1 Thiogranum sp. | reverse complement strand
GTCAAGACGACCGAAGTTACATCATGCCGCCCATGCCGCCCATGTCGGGCATGCCGCCGCCGGGCATCGCCGGCTCGTCCTTGGGCAGTTCGGCGACCATCGCCTCGGTGGTGATGATCAGACCGGCCACTGAGGCGGCGTTCTGCAGCGCACTGCGGGTCACCTTGGTGGGATCCAGGATACCCATTTCCAGCATATTGCCGTAGTCGCCGGTGGCGGCATTGTAGCCGTAGTCGCCCTTACCGTCGCCAACCTTGTTGAGGATGACCGAGGGCTCATCGCCGGCATTGGCGCAGATCTGACGCAACGGCTCTTCCATGGCGCGGCGGGCAATATTGACGCCCATATCCTGGTCATGGTTGTCACCTTTGAGATCGGCGATTGCCATGCAGGCGCGCAGCAGGGCCACACCACCGCCGGGCACCACGCCTTCTTCCACCGCGGCGCGGGTGGCGTGCAGCGCGTCTTCGACCCGCGCTTTCTTTTCCTTCATTTCCATTTCGGTGGCGGCACCGACCTTGATTACGGCCACACCGCCGGCCAGCTTGGCCACGCGCTCCTGCAGCTTTTCCTTGTCGTAATCAGAGGTGGCGTCTTCGACCTGAGTGCGGATCTGCTCGACACGCGACTCGATTTCGGTGTGGTTACCGGAACCGTCGATGATGGTGGTGTTTTCCTTGGATACCAGAATGCGCTTGGCGGAACCCAGATCATCGAGGGTGGCTTTTTCCAACGACAGGCCGACTTCCTCGGAAATCACCTGTCCGCCGGTCAGCACGGCAATATCCTGCAACATGGCCTTGCGACGGTCACCGAAGCCCGGCGCCTTGACGGCACAGACCTTGACGATGCCCCGAATGCTGTTGACCACCAGGGTCGCCAGGGCTTCGCCTTCGACGTCTTCGGAAATGATCAACAGCGGTTTGCCGGCTTTGGCCACGCCTTCAAGTACCGGTAGCAGATCGCGGATATTGGAGATTTTCTTGTCGTAGAGCAGCACGTAAGGCTCTTCCAGCTCGGCCTGCATGTTCTGCTGGTTGGTGACGAAGTAAGGCGACAGGTAACCGCGGTCAAACTGCATACCTTCGACGACGTCCAGCTCGTTTTCCAGCGACGAACCTTCCTCGACGGTGATAACGCCTTCCTTGCCGACCTTTTCCATGGCATCGGAAATGATAGTGCCGATATTTTCATCGGAGTTGGCCGAAATGGTACCGACCTGGGAGATGGCCTTGGTATCGGCGCAAGGCTTGGACATCTCTTTGAGCTGGTCGACCGCGGCGATCACAGCCTTGTCGACACCGCGCTTGAGGTCCATCGGGTTCATACCGGCGGCCACCGCTTTCATGCCCTCGCGGACAATCGCCTGGGCCAGAACGGTGGCGGTGGTGGTGCCGTCACCGGCGACATCGGAAGTCTGCGAGGCGACTTCCTTGACCATTTGCGCACCCATGTTCTCGAACTTGTCTTCCAGCTCGATCTCTTTGGCCACGGACACGCCGTCCTTGGTCACCGTGGGGGCGCCAAAGGATTTGTCCAGAACCACATTGCGGCCTTTCGGGCCCAGCGTCACCTTGACGGCGTTGGCCAGGACGTTGACGCCGTGCACCATACGCTGACGGGCGTCGTCACCAAATTTCACATCTTTTGCTGTCATTTATAAATCCTCTTCAGTTCAGGCTGTGTCTTAGGCTCAGGCTTCTATGACAGCCATAATGTCTTCTTCACGCATCACCAGGAGATCATCGCCGTCGACTTTGACCTCGGTGCCGGAGTATTTACCGAACAGGACCTTGTCGCCGACTTTGAGGTCCATGGCGACAACCTCCCCCGAATCGTTACGCTTGCCCTTTCCGGCCGCGACGACTTCACCTTTACTGGGTTTTTCGGCGGCGCTGTCGGGAATGACGATGCCGCCGGGAGAGGTGCGTTCCTCTTCCATGCGCTTGATGATCACTCGATCATGCAAAGGACGAAGGTTCATTGGTAATTTCTCCTTTAAATTTAGTACTTTAGTTTTGTGAGCCGGCAATTGTTAGCACTCACTCCAAGTGAGTGCTAATGATAGTCAGGAAATGCCCGGAGTCAAGCGGTAGAGAGGATTATTCGTCCTCGCGACGGTATTCGCCTTCGATGGTGCGGGTGTCGCCGCGCGGCGCGGCGCCCCCTGGCGGGGCGCCCATCGGGGATGGATTACGGCGGATAAAAGAACGCACGAGAGCCTGGCGCAGGGGCGGCACCAGCAACAGAAAGCCAATGGCATCGGTAAAAAAACCGGGCATCAGCAGGAAAAAGCCGGCCACCACCAGCAGCACGCCTTCCATCATCTCAAGGGCCGGTAACTGGCCCCGCGCCATGGTCATGCGGGTACGCTGCAAAGTGGCCCACCCCTGGACGCGCAACAACAGAGCGCCCAGCACCGCGGTAAACACCACCAGCGCGATGGTCGGGATAGCGCCGATGACCCGGCCCACCTGGATAAGGAAATAGATCTCCACCAGCGGTACCAGAAGCAGCAGTAAAAACAGCACGGCGAAAGGATTCATGGCGGCACCATAACGCGGGCACCGAGTCGAGCACAACCAACAAAACCCTGCAAACCGGCTTGTTGGCCGCCAGGCGCTCGGGTATGGTCCCTGGCCCATGAGCGAGGCCGGCGCAGCCATTATTGTCTATTGTTCAGTTCCGGACACGGCCACCGGCGAACGCCTGGCCAGACATCTGGTGGAATACCGGCTGGCCGCCTGCGTCTCACTGATACCCGGCGTGATCTCCACCTACCGCTGGCAGGGCCGGGTCGAAACGGCCGGCGAGGCCCTGTTGATGATCAAGGCGCGCGCCGATGATTACCCGCGGCTGGAATCCGCGCTGCGCTCACAACATCCTTACGAACTTCCGGAAATCATAACAGTCCCAGTTACTGGCGGTTTGGCCGAATACCTTCATTGGATCAACAGCGAAAACAACGAGGCTCCATGAAACACTGGTTTTTCATCCTTCTTGCGAGCTGGGTCTCGTTGGCCCAGGCCGATCTGTTTGGCGGCGACGATCTGCTCCCGGCGGACCAGGCGTTCAGCTTTTCCGCGACCATGGACGGCGAGAGGATCCACGCCGTATGGACCCTGGCCGACGGCTATTATCTGTATAAGGACAAAATCCGCTTCAGCACCGATGCCCCGGGGATTGTCCTGGGAACGCCGATACTGCCGGCGGGCAAGATCAAGAACGACGAGTTCTTCGGCCGCATGGAGACCTACCGGCACAAGGTCGAAGTGGACATTCCGGTCACCCGCGGCGCCGGGGCGCCGGAGCGCTTTGAGCTCAAGGCCGGTTCACAGGGTTGTGCCGACGCCGGCGTCTGTTATCCGCCGCAGACCCAGCAGGCCACCCTGAGGCTGGCGGCAGCACCCGCGGCGCCCGCAGACAACAACACCGCTAAACCGGCCCTGCAATCACTGAGCGATCTTGGCGCGCGCCTGGGCTTTGGCGAGGAAGATCAATTGCTGCCGGCCGACGAAGCTTTCCGGCTCAGCGTGGCGACCAGCGGCGCCGACACCCTCACCGCCGACTGGCAGATCGCCGACGGCTACTATCTGTACCGCAAACGCTTTGAGTTTTCGCTCGATAACAATCCGAACGTCAAGCTACTGCCCGCCGAATTGCCCGAGGGCGAGCACAAAAATGACGAATTCCTCGGCGCCGTGGAGGTCTACCATCAGGGACTCAGCGCCCGCCTGCCGCTACAGCGCAACTCCAGCGCCGCCACGCCGGTCACGCTGACGGTTAAATACCAGGGCTGCGCCGAGCGCGGTGTCTGCTATCCGCCGGTGAGCAAGCGCTTCGACCTGTTGCTGCCGGCGGCAGCGGCCGCTGCCGGCACGTCGCCACCGCTCGATCAGGGCACACCCCCCGCGGCCACCAACGACGCTGCGCCATCAGGCGGCAACGCCGCCCCGGCGCTTAGCGAACAGGACACCATCGCCCGGCAACTGGCCCAAGGCAGCCTCGCCGGCACCCTGCTGGCGTTTTTTGGTTTCGGCCTGCTGCTGGCGTTTACGCCTTGCGTGTTCCCGATGATCCCGATTCTCTCGTCGATCATCGTCGGGCAGGGCGGGAAAATGACCACGCGACAGGGCTTTGTGCTGTCGCTGGTCTACGTACTGGCCATGGCCGCCACCTACACCGTGGCCGGCGTGCTGGCCGGGCTGTTCGGTAACAATCTGCAGGCGGCCTTTCAGAACCCCTGGATCCTGTCGACGTTTGCCGCGGTTTTCGTGCTGCTGTCACTGTCGATGTTCGGTTTTTTTGAGCTGCAGATGCCGGCTTTCGTTCAGGGCAAACTGACCGAAATCAGTAATCGTCAGCGGGGCGGACGGCTCGGCGGCGTGGCGGTGATGGGTTTTCTCTCGGCGCTGATTGTCGGCCCGTGTGTAGCCGCGCCGCTGGCCGGGGCACTTATTTATATTGGGCAGACCGGCGATGCCGTGCTCGGCGGCCTGGCGCTGTTCGTGCTCAGCCTCGGCATGGGCGCGCCGCTGATCGCCATCGGCACCGGCGCCGGTAAGCTGCTGCCCAAGGCCGGCCCCTGGATGGACGCCATTAAGGCGGTGTTCGGGGTGCTGCTGCTCGGTGTGGCGATCTGGATGCTGGAGCGGATTCTGCCGCCGGCGATAACCCTGGCGCTGTGGGCCGCGCTGCTGATTCTCTCGTCCATCTATCTGCGTGCCATGGATCCGCTGCCGGTGGAGGCCACCGGCTGGATGCGACTGTGGAAGGGCGTGGGTGTGGCGGCGCTGGTCTACGGCGTGCTGCTGCTGATCGGGGCGGCCAGCGGCGCGCGCGATCCGCTGCAGCCGCTGCAGGGTATTGCGGTCTCCGGGGGTGGCAATGCCGTGGTCCAGCAGGCCCATCTTCCCTTCCGGAAGATCAAAACCGTTGCCGATCTGGATCGCGAACTGGCAGCGGCGCACGCCGAGGGCCGGCCGGTGATGGTGGATTTTTACGCCGACTGGTGCGTGAGCTGCAAGGAGATGGAAAAGTACACGTTTGCCAAGCCCGAAGTGCAGCAGGCCTTATCCCAGTACGTGCTGTTGCAGGCCGACGTGACCAAAAACGACGCCGCCGATAAGGCGTTGCTGAAACGCTTCAACCTGATCGGACCGCCGAGCATGCTGTTTTTCGACGCCACCGGCAAGCAACGCAAGGAACTGGCGCTGGTGGGCTATGTGCCGTCGGAGCAGTTCATAAAGCACCTGCAAGGGCTGTAAACCCGCCGCTACGGGGTAGGTAAGGGCACCCCGTAGCCGCCGCGAGCCGGCTACTTGAGATTGTATTTCTTGATCAGATCGTACATGGTGGGGCGACTGACGCCGAGCAGCTCGGAAGCTTGTGAAATCCTTCCGCCGACGTGCCCCATGGCGCGTACAATGGCCTGACGCTCGGCCTGTTCGCGGATTTCGCGCAGATTGAAGGTACGGATATCGTCATCCCCCGCGCCGCCCAGCTCCAGGTCCGAGACCGAAATCTGTTTGTGCTCGGCCATGATCACGGCGCGTTTGACACGGTTTTCCAGCTCCCGCACGTTGCCCGGCCAGGGATAGGCTTCAATGGCGGACAGGGCGTCCTTGCTGAAGCGGTGCTGGGTCTTGCCCATCTGCTTGCTGAATTTCTCCAGAAAGACACGGGCCAGCAGCAGCATGTCGCCCTCGCGCTCGCGCAACGGTGGGATGCGGATACTGATTTCACTGATGCGGTAATAGAGGTCTTCGCGAAACTCGTTTTCGCGCGCCAGTTGCGGCAGGTCTTTGTGGGTGGCACAGAGAACGCGCACGTCTACCGGAATCTCCTGACGGCCGCCGACGCGCTCTATGGTCCGTTCCTGCAAAAAACGCAATAGCTTGGCCTGCAGCGGCAATGGCATGTCGCCGACTTCATCGAGAAACAGCGTGCCGCCATTGGCCGTCTCGATCTTGCCGGGCGTTTGTTTGGCGGCACCGGTGAAAGCGCCTTTTTCGTAGCCGAACAATTCACTTTCCAGCAGGTTTTCCGGGATCGCCGCGCAGTTGATGGCGACGAACTTGCCACCCGAGCGTCCGCTGAGCGAATGCGTGGCGCGCGCCAGCACTTCCTTGCCGGTTCCGGATTCACCCAGGATCAGCACGCTGGCGTCGGCGGGCGCGACTTTTTCCACGGTACGACAGACTTTGTGCATCTGCGGGCTGCCGGAGATCACACCCTCCAGCGGAGAATCGCCGCCGCTGACGTGCAGACGCAGGTTTTCTTCCTCGATTTCGCGTAGCCGGTAGGCGCGGTTGACGATAAAGCCCAGCAATTCGGCGTCGATGGGCTTGTAGAAGAAATCGTAGGCCCCCATGCCCACCGCCTGCAGCGCATGAGCGCGGTCGTTGTTGCCGGTAACGACAATGATTTTGGTCGCGGGCGCGCGGGTGAGAATATCCTCGAGGGTCTGAAAGCCCTCGCTGGTGCCGTCGGCATCCGGGGGCAAGCCCAGATCCAGGGTTACGACGGGCGGACGGTAACGCTCCAGCTCGCTCAGGGCGGTGTCCCGATCACCGGCGATAAGCACGTCATAACCTTCGAAACACCACTTCAGCTGGGTCTGTAGCCCCGGATCGTCCTCAACAACCAGCAGTTTCCTTGAGTCGGTAGTCATGAACCTGTCCGTTATTCGTATTGTCGGTGGACTTTACACCACTTCTTACTTCTGCGCTAATCGGAATCCGCATGCGAAAAGTCGTGCCTTCGCCGCGACGGCTGATGACTTCGACCTCGCCACCCAGTTTGCGTATCAGCTCGCGAGTCTCGTAAGCCCCTATTCCCATTCCAGAATTTCCCTTGGTGCTGGTGAACGGTTTGAACAGGCTGTGGCGGATGAAATCATCATCCATGCCACTGCCATTATCCTGAACTTCGATGACCGCCTGATGATTCTGTTTAAATAATCGGACAGTTATCCAGCCTGTGTCGGCGGTGGCGTCCTGAGCATTGCGCACCACGTGCCCGACGACGGCCGACAATCGATCCCGCTCTGCTTTGACGCACAGACCGGTGGCCTGGCAATCCAGGGTCGGGCCGGGCATACCGGCCGACATTGTCTGGATAGCCTCGCGCAGCAGCTCGCAGACATCGACATCGGCCAGATCTTTTTCCGCCGGGTCGTGGCCACTGCGCAGGTGCGTCAGCAGGCGGTTCATTTTGTTCACCGAGTTTTCAACCGTCTGAATGGTGTCTTCCATGAATTCGGGGTTGTTCTTGTGGCGCGCGGCGTTGGAAACCACCAGCGACAACTGGGCGATGAGGTTTTTCAGGTCATGCATCACATACGCCGAGAGGCGGCTGCAGGCTTCGAACTGGCGCGCGTGCGCCAACGCCTGGGCGGCTTCCAGCTGGGCCAGATGGGCCGCCGACTGGCGCCCGACAATGCGCAGGAGATCGTAGTCCTCCCAGTTCAGCGAGTCTTCGACCTGCGGGCGCGTCAGCACCACCAGGCCCAACAGCCGGTCGTGAAAGACCAGCGGCGTAATCAACCACGCGTGCTCGATCTGGTCAAACCAGTCGGGCAGATCGAGCCCCTGGTAGACTTGCGGGGAGAGCGCAAATTCGTCGCAGTTGACCACCCACTCCTCATCGCGCAGATAACGCACCAAGGCGCTGTCGGCATCCAAGTGGCAGGGATGCGCGGGCGGCGCAACCTGCCAGCTGGCGGCCAGTTCATAGCGGTTGGACTCCCGATACAGCCATAATAAGCCGCCCGGGCAGTGCAGAATGTCGGCAATGGCTTTAATTGACTGCTCGCGCAGCTGTTCGGTCGGTTCTTCGGTGCTCAGGGTTTTGATAAACCTCAGCCATTCCTCGCGGTACTCGAACTTATAGTGAAAAAAGTGTTTGTTGATCACCACCCGCAGACTGGCGCGCAACTGCGCCGAGAACAACAAAATAGACAGCATCAACACCGCGCCGAAAAGAAAAATGACCTGGGCTATGGTGCCCCAGGTACCGCCGTATTCGCGGATCACGTAACCGCCGAAGCCCATCGCCAGCAGGTAGACGCCGGCACCGAGCAGCGCCGCCGTGTGGAACACCACCCGGCGCGAGACAAAGATATCCAGCGACCATTGCGGGTCGCGCAGCGCGGCGATGCCGATCACCGGCACCACCAGGGCATTGATAAAGCCACGCGCGCTCCACAAGGCCGGATCCACGCCGTGGAACAGCAGCGCACTGGAGTACAAATAGAAGTCGTAGACAAACAGCGCGCCCAACCCCATACACAGATACTTCACCGAGCGGCGGGATTCGGCGCGGGCGTTGCGGATCAGTTGCTCGACCAGCACCAATCCGGCAATCGACATGACCAGAAAAGCCGACAGCAGAATATCCACGCCGGCCGGTGCCGAGACAGGGTGATCGGACATGGCACGGGAAAGCACCAGCATGATCAGCACCAGCGCATAAGCCCCGAGCACGCCGACCGCCTGGGAAAAGTAGCGGCTGGCTTCGCGGGGGACTGTGTAGGCGGCGCTGAGCATGCGCAGAATAAACGCCAGCAGCGCCAGATCGCGCAGCGGCTCAAGCAGGTAGGAAAGCCACGGGGATCGGCCGGTGATCTCCAGCCAGGCGGTCACCCCCAGCCACAGCGCGCTGACCAGGGCGGCCAGCATCAGCGCATGTTTATGGGGACGATTGCGCTGGCCGGTGAGGAGCAATAGGAAGAGCGCCACAAAGACGGCGGCCCCACTCGAATAACTGATTGCTCCGATGTTATCCATTCAGCATTGTCCGAACCCGGTTATGGTCTGATAACGGATGCCAACACCGCCCCCGCCGGAAAAATCGTTCGGCGGTAATTCCCCCAGCGGGTTGATAACTATAGCTCACTGAGAGAGTTGTCGACCAGTCTGACACAGACCTCAATCCGGTCGAGGTGTAAGGATCGGGGAGAAAATTTATATTCTGTTGTTTTATGGAAGCTTTAATTAATTCGTCATTCCGGCGCATGCCGGAATCCAATGCACTGATTTTACTGGATTCTGGCATACGCCAGAATGACAGAAAAGGAATTAATCAGAAGTTCCTTATATGATTATTCTCAATGTTCGTTGCCGTGCCCCCTAGGATACCGCTTAAGACAGTATGCTAAAACTTACAGAGATTTGAGCGTGCCGCGGGCCTCCTCGACACCGGGATAGGTGTAATCCCCGTCGGTGGCCTTGGTCAGATGTGCCCTGGCGGCTGCCTTATCGCCTTGCTTGTAATAGACCATGCCGAGGTGATATTGAAAGACTGGCACTTTGGGCGCTGCCTCGACGACCTTTTTCAACAGCGCCGCGGCTTTGTCGTAATCACCTTGGCGGTAATAGACCCAGCCGGCGGTATCCAGAAACGCCGGCTGGTTGGTTTTCTCCAGATCGGCGCTTAATTTCGCCGCTTTCTTCAGGCTGGCCTCGTCCGTGCGGTGATCGGCGAGCAGTGCGGCGAGATTGTTGGTACTGACGGCGTTGCCCGGTTGTTTTTCCAACATCTTCTCGTAGAGAGAGATGGCCGCGTCGTAGTCTTTCTGCCGTTCGCGGATGCCGGCCAAACCGATCAGCAGACTGCCAGCATCGGGCAGCTGCTTCAGGCCGTCTTCGTAGGCCTGTGCGGCGCCCGCGAGATCTTCCTTGGCGAAGCGCGCCTGCGCCAACTGAGTGTAAACCGTGGCGCTTTTCGGGTTGATCTCAATCTGCCGCTCGAAGGCGGCCGCCGCCTTGGCGAACTCCTTTTTGGCCATGTAGACCACACCGAGGAGATCATTGGCCGACCGATGTTCGGGATTGTTCTGCAAAATCGCCTGCAGACGCTGCTCGGCCGCGTCTGTTTTGCCTTGCTTCACTTCCAGATCAACCAGCGCCGTGAGCACTTCCACCGAATTCGGCGCTTTGCTCAATGCCGTTTCGTATTGCGCTACAGCGCCTGCAACATCGCCCTGCTCAGCCAGCAAGCGCCCCTTGCGGAAATACCCTTCGCCACTGTCCGGCAGCGCTTTCTGCAACTCGTCGGTAACCGCGACGGCGGCAGGATAGTCCTTTTGCGCGGCCAGCACTTCGGATTTCGCCAGCAGCGCCGGTACGCTCTGGGGGTTTTTGGCCAGGACCTGGTCGAGAATCTTGGTGGCGGCAGCATAGTCTTTTTGCGCATAACGCAGCCGCGCCTCCTGAATAAATCCGACTTCGCTGTCCGGCGCTTGCTCCTGCATCTGCCTGGCGACCTCTTCCATCCCCGCCGCGTCGGCTTTACGGGCCAGCAGGCTGAACTTGGCTTTGAGCGCCGCCTGGTCGCCCTTGTTGGTCTTAAGGGCTTCATTCACCTGCTCGAGGGCGGCGTCGATATCACCACGCTGGGCCAGCATCTGCGCCAGACTCAGGCGCAACTTGGCATTCGCGGGATTCGTTTCCACGCCACGACGCAGGGTATCGAGCGCCAGCTCTTTTTCGTTGTTGGCAAGGTGGGCCGCGGCGAGCAATTGCAGCACCTCGGCGTTATTCGGCTGGTCCTTGAGCACCGAGCGGAAATCGTTGACCGCATCTGTATAGTTCTTGTGATTGGCGGCGAGCTTACCTTTCAGCAGCAGGGCATCGTTGTCACGCGGGTTTTCGTCAAGCACCTGCTCGAGCAGCACCGGCACGCGCTCGTCATCCATGTTTTCAGCGGCGAGCATCTGCGCCAAAGTGACACGCGCTTTCAATCCGGCGGGTTCCGTGCCCTGCTTATCGATGACGGCCTCCAGGGTGCGGCGGGCCTTGTCTTTCTGTTGCGCGGACAAATACAGTCTGACCAGCGACAATTGCAGCTCCGGCATATCCGGTTGTTGCGCGGCAAACTGCTCCAGCTTCGCGATCGCCGCTTCCTTACTCTTGCGCGAGGCGAGGAATTCGGTCAGCAGCTGGTAACGCTGGACGTCTTCGGGGTCGGCGGCAATCGCCTCGTTCAGCACCTGTTCGGCCTTGTCGAACTGCTCGGTACGACTCAGGAACGAGGCCAGGCTGACCCGATAACTCAGCTCTTCGGGATTTTCGTCGACAACGCGCCGCAGAACGGCCTCCGCCTTGTCGTTCTGTTTGTGCCTTGCGTAATGCATCGCCAGACGCTGCTGCAGCGCCACGGGGTCGGGATTCGCCTCTATGGCCTTGAGCAGAACGGCCTCGGCGTCGTCGGGGCGTTCCTTCTCGTCGTAAATGCTCGCCAGCAGTGCCGCCGCCGACTGCAAGCCGGGCTCGCGGGCAATGACCTTTTCGAGCTGCGCCATCGCTTTATCGATCTCACCGTCATTGGCCCACAGGGTCGCTTCCAACGTCAGGGCTTCGGCATTTTCCGGATCGCGCGCGCGAATTTCCTTGATCTGCTCCTGCACCAGCCCGAGGGCGTTGGCCGCGCCGTCTTTTTCGCCACGCTGCGTCAGTGCGCTGGCCTGAGCCAGGTAAAACTTGGCCAGGTGTACCCGCGGCTGAATCAATTCAGGATCAAGTTCCGTGGCTTTTTTATAGTTGCCGAACGCCTTCGCCCAGTTCCTGTCCCGCTCTTCCACCTCGCCAAGGTACAGGTAACCCTGCGCGTCCTTGGGATCGATCTGCAGCACGTTTTTGAACTCTATTTTCGCCTTGTCGTAATTTTTTTCGGCCAGATAGGTCTTGCCGCGCTCGAGATATTTAGCCTTGCGCTCTTCCTTGCCGCCGCAAGACACCAGCAGGGCCGCCAGCAGTACCAGGACAATGCCCCTGAACAGGCGATGATTTGTTGAATTCATTTGGCTCTCCAACCGAAAAATTGAAGTGATGAGTTATTATGCAAGACCGCGTAATTGCGATTGGTTGCCCAGAAACCACTGGTACGTTTGTTCAATGCCATCGCGCAAAGCTATCTTTGCCGACCATCCAAGACTATTAAGCCTGGACACATCGACAAGCTTGCGCGGCGTGCCGTCGGGCTTGCCGGTGTCGTACTCTATTTTACCCTTGTAGCCGACGACATCCTTAACCAGGCCGGCAAGATCGGCAATGGAAATATCTTCTCCCACACCGATATTAACAATCCCCGCATCGTCATAGTGCTCGAGCAGAAAGAGCGAAGCGTCCGCCATATCGTCGACGTGGAGGAACTCCCGCAATGGCGTCCCCGTGCCCCACAAGGTAACAGTGGGCTGATGACTCGACTTGGCATCGTGGAATTTGCGAATCAGCGCCGGCAACACGTGTGACTTTTCCAGGTCGAAATTGTCGCCCGGTCCGTATAAATTGGTCGGCATGGCGGCGATAAAACGGCACCCGTATTGTTTACGGTAGGCTTCGCACAGCTTGATACCCGCTATTTTGGCGACCGCGTACCATTCATTGGTCGGCTCCAAGGCCCCCGTTAACAGATAGTCTTCGCGCAGTGGCTGCGGCGCCATGCGCGGATAAATACAGGTGCTCCCCAGGGCGAGCAGCTTCTTTACCTTATACTGCCACGCCGCATGGATGACATTCGCCTCCATCATGAGGTTGTCGTAGATAAACTCGGCCGGATAGTTGTCATTGGCGAGGATACCCCCCACCTTGGCGGCCGCCAGGATGACGTAATCCGGCTTTTCTTCGGCAAAAAACGCTCGCACCGCCGCTTGCTCACGCAGGTCCAGTTCGCCGCTGGTACGCACGACAAAATTGTTGAACCCCGCGGCCTCCAGACGGCGCATAATCGCCGACCCGACCAGACCCCGATGGCCGGCCACATAGATCTTGGCATCAGTTTCCACGGTTTTGCGCCCTCGTCGTTAGCGCGAACACGAGAACGCTTTACTCGTGATACTCATAGGTGTCAAAGCCTTCACGCCGGCAGAGTTCGTCGCGCTCGGCGATCCTGAGATCACCGCGCACCATCTCCGCCACCATCTCGTCGAGCGTGATCTCCGGAACCCAGCCGAGTTTTTCTTTCGCCTTGGTGGAATCGCCGAGTAAAGTTTCGACCTCGGTCGGCCTGAAATAACGCGGATCCACTTCGATCAGGAGCGCGCCACTGTCGGCGTTGTAGCCTTTTTCTTCGATGCCTTGGCCTTCCCAGCGGACCGATATATCGACTTCTTTAAAGGCCGCGTCGACAAAATCACGGACCGAATACTGCACCCCAGTGGAAATGCAGTAGTCGTCCGGCTCGTCCTGCTGCAGCATCAGCCATTGCATTTTGACGTAGTCTTTGGCATGCCCCCAATCACGTTTGGAATCCAGATTGCCGAGGTAGAGCCGATCCTGCAAGCCGAGCTTGATGCGCGCTACCGCCCGGGTAATCTTGCGTGTGACAAACGTCTCACCACGCACAGGTGATTCGTGGTTGAACAGAATGCCGTTGCAGGCGTAGATGCCATACGCTTCGCGATAGTTAACGCAGATCCAGTAAGAGTACAGCTTGGCCACCGCATAAGGGCTGCGCGGGTAAAAGGGCGTGGTCTCCTTCTGCGGAATCTCCTGCACCTTGCCGAACAGCTCACTGGTCGAGGCCTGGTACAGCCGGGCTTTTTTCTCCAAACCCAGGATGCGGATGGCTTCCAGCAGACGAAGGGTTCCCAATGCGTCGGCATTTGCCGTGTACTCCGGTGTTTCAAAAGACACGGCCACGTGGCTCTGGGCGGCCAGGTTGTAGATCTCGTCCGGCTGGACTTCCTGGATGATGCGGATGAGGTTGGTCGAATCGGTCAGATCGCCGTAGTGGAGAATGAATTTGCGCCCGGTATCGTGAGGATCTTTGTACAGGTGATCGATACGATCCGTATTGAACGACGAGGCGCGGCGCTTGATGCCGTGTACTTCATACCCCTTGGCGAGAAGAAATTCCGCCAGGTACGCCCCGTCCTGCCCGGTTATACCGCTAATCAGAGCTACTTTATTTTTTTCCTGCACAGCCACACCCTTTCCCTCTTTCGTCAATATTTACAGTAAGCGCAATGACAATAACGTTAAGACCGCAACCATGCCCACCGTAAAGCAGTTCCACGTGCGCCGCATGTGCCGCATAACCAGCTCCGCCGCATAGAAGAGCACCACGATAGCCAGTACCACCGGCACCAGCGTCGCCTCGATCATGCCCTGCTGATACAGCACACCAACACCCCCTGCCAGGGCGATTACCAGCAAATCGGTTGGAGTCGTCTGAAATGTCTGGTCTTTTGTCGACCGAATCACCACCAACATAAGCGCCAACAGTACAACAAGCAAGCCGATACTCAAAGCGGGCGGCAGGAGGACGGTCATGGCCTGCTCTCGGTGCATCAAATAGACGACGAACGCAATACTGGGAAACACCAGCAAACGCAAAGAGAGAAACCGAAGATGGTCGGCCCATACCAGGCGAAACAGCAATATAGTCAATAATATCAATGAGCTAAATGCGATATCTTTAGGCACTACAGGCGACAGCAAAGCCCCGATCAACAGATACACTGACACACCGCATTGTACCGCAGTAATAGCCCAGCGCTGCACCGCCTTACTGCTGTCGAGGCGGACGATATGCCTGGTAAGGCGAGCCCATTTGATGGTGGGCTTGTGGGACTGCAGGAAAAGCACCCCCCCCAGGGAAAAACTTACCAGCGCCAGATAGGCCGCTAATACGGCCAGATCTCCCTGGTAACGCAGCAGGAACGCGGTCAGCAAAAAAGCCAGCTGCGTGAGGTAAATGACGCTGACGGCTTCGTAGTGGGCCAGACCCATGCCGAGCAGTCGGTGGTGCATGTGA
>JASBSN010000008.1 GCA_030148915.1 Thiogranum sp. | reverse complement strand
TGCAGCGGGCTGCTGCGCGGGAAATGCGCCCGCAGGAAAGCCATCTGGTCGGCCAGCACCCGTTTGCCCTGCAGGTAGATATATTCGGCGTGGGTCGGCTTGAAGGGCACCGCGAGCAGTTCCATGCCCGCCTCTTCCGGACGTCGGCCGGCTTTATGGTTGTTGCAGCGACGGCAGGCGCTCACCACATTGGTCCAGATGTCGCGCCCCCTCTGACTGATGGGCGTGACATGATCGCGCGACAAGTCACTGACCCGAAAGCGCTCACCACAATACATGCACAGGTGGGCATCACGCTTGAACAGCGCCGGATTGTTCAATGGCGGCGCATAACGCGCACGCGCCTTGGCCAACACTTTGTTGCTGCCCACAGTCGCGATAATGGAATTGACATCGATAAAGCTCCGGCGGCCGGTCCGCGCGCAGATGCCCCCGTGCACGCGATAGAGCAGGCTGCCACAGCTGTAGGCCACCTGCCCCAGGTGATACAACCTTACGGCATCCTGGTAATTGACCCATTCCAGGGGCATGCCCGAAGCATCGGTTCTGAGCACTTGGTGACGTAAATCGTGCACACTGTACCTCTCGCGTCGATATTGACTTAGTTATCCCAGAAATTCAGTATTATGTAAACGGTTAGAGCACGGAATTCACGGTTTTGTCACGTCCATGGCGGCGTTTCCTCGACCGGTCGATTCCAGTATCATCCGGCTTTTTGCCTGCACAGCACGGGGGATAACGATGCCGATACGTCTGGGCGTCCCGAAAGAAACACAGGAAGGCGAACGCCGCGTGGCCTTGGTGCCGACCGTCGCCGAGCGCTTTGCCAAGCTGGGCGTGGAAGTCCTGGTGGAGCGCGGTGCGGGCGCGGGCAGCTATTATCCCGATGCGGCTTACAGCGCTGCCACCCTGGTCGACTCGGCCGCCGAGCTCTATGCGCAGGCCGACCTGATCGTCAAGGTGCAGCCGCCGATCAGCGAGGAAATCGGCCAGATGAAGCCCGGCACGGTGCTCGCCGGGATACTGCAGCCATATCGTTATCCGGACCGTATCGCGCAACTGCGCGAGGGCCACATCCTCAGCTTCGCCATGGAACTGATTCCGCGCATCTCGCGCGCCCAGAGCATGGACGTGCTGTCCTCGCAGGCGGCCGTGGCCGGCTACAAGGCCGCGCTGATGGCGGCCGACCGACGCGGTGGGTTCTTTCCCATGCTGACCACCGCCGCCGGCACTATCCGGCCGGCCAAAGTCCTGGTGATCGGCGCCGGCGTCGCCGGGCTGCAGGCCATCGCCACCGCGCGGCGTCTCGGCGCCATGGTGGAAGGCTACGATGTACGCGGCGCAACCCGCGAACAGGTCGAGTCGCTGGGCGCCAGATTCGTCGACACCGGGGTCTCGGCCGAAGGCAGCGGCGGTTACGCGCGCGAGCTCACCGAAGATGAAAAACACCAGCAGCAGGCCGTGCTCGACAAGCACATTATCGGCGCCGATGTGGTGATCACAACCGCCGCCATCCCCGGCCGGCAGGCGCCGAAAATTATTCGTCGCGAGGTGGTCGAACAAATGAAGCCCGGCGCAGTGATTATCGACCTGGCCGCCGAAGGTGGCGGTAATTGCGAGGTAACCGAGCCCGGCCGGCAGATCGTACATCTCGACGTTATCGTCTACGGTCCGCTGAATGTGCCCAGCGAACTGGCGGTGCACGCCTCGGAAATGTACGCCAAGAATCTGCTCAACTTCCTCACGCCGATGATCAGCGAGGGTGAATTCAAACCCGACTGGGACGATGTGGTGGTCGCGCAGAGCAACCTGACCCGTGACGGGGAAATCAAGCACGCGCCGACGCGCGAGCTCGTAGAAGGAAAAGCCTCATGATCGAAGGTTTTACGGCACTGTATATTTTCATGCTGGCCGGTTTCACCGGCTATGAAATCATCTCCAGGGTGCCGGTGATTCTGCACACGCCGCTGATGTCCGGCTCCAACTTTGTTCACGGCATTGTACTGGTGGGCGCCATGGTAGCGCTGGGTCACGCGGTTACCGGCGCGGAAAAATTTGTCGGTTTTCTCGGTGTAATGCTGGCCGCGGGTAACGCCGTCGGCGGCTACGTTGTGACCGAACGCATGCTGGAAATGTTCAAGAGCAGTAAAGGGGCGCGCAAATGAACCTGCTGATCCAGCTGAGTTACTTCGCCGCGGCGGTACTTTTTATCGTCGGCCTGAAACGTATGAGTTCCCCGGTGACCGCGCGCGGCGGTATTGTCTGGGCCGGCGCCGGTATGGTGGTGGCGACCCTGATCACCTTTTTCTGGCCGGGGATGCAGAACTATGTGTGGATGACCCTGGCATTGCTGATCGGCGGCGGGCTGGCATGGTACACCGGTAAAAAAGTCGCCATGACCGACATGCCGCAGATGATCGCCATCTATAACGGCATGGGCGGCGGCGCGGCGGCGGCGATTGCCGCGGTCGAGTTGCTGCGCGGCGAATTTCACGCCGCCTCGTTCCAGGTGCTGGCGGTCATCGGCGGCTTGATCGGCTCGGTGGCGTTTTCCGGCTCTATGGTCGCTTTCGCCAAACTGCAGGGCTTGATGAAGCGATCGCTGCTGTTTCCCAAACAGCAGCTGCTCAATCTGCTGGTGTTCGGCGGCGCGCTGGTGTTCGCCCTGGTGCTGATGGGCGCCGATCACCCGGGCGGATTCACCATTTTGCTGTTCTTCGTCCTGGCGCTGGTCTTCGGCGTACTCATGACCCTGCCGATCGGCGGCGCTGACATGCCGGTAGTGATCTCGCTGTACAACGCGTTGACCGGGCTGGCGGTCGCCTTCGAGGGCTTCGTACTCGGCAACGCCGCGATGATTATCGCCGGTACGGTGGTGGGTTCGGCCGGCACGCTGCTGACCCAACTGATGGCCAAGGCGATGAACCGCTCGCTGTCCAATGTCCTGTTTTCCGGTTTCGGCTCCGTCGCCGGCAGCTCCGACGAGGCGGACCCGGAAGGCAGCATGAAGGAAGTCGACGCCGCCGATGCTGCGGTGATGATGGCCTATGCGGATAAAGTCATTATCGTCCCCGGTTACGGCATGGCCGTCGCCCAGGCACAGCACAAAGTCTGGGAGTTCGCCCAGCTGCTGGAAAGTCGCGACGTCAGCGTCAAGTTCGCCATTCACCCGGTGGCCGGTCGCATGCCGGGGCATATGAATGTGCTGCTGGCCGAGGCCGGCGTGCCCTACGACAAGATCTACGATCTGGATGAAATCAACAACGAGTTTGCGCAAGCCGACGTCGCCCTGGTGATCGGCGCCAACGATGTGGTCAACCCGGTGGCGCGCAGCAACCCGGACAGCCCCATCTACGGCATGCCCATTCTCGATGTCGACCGGGCGAAAAACGTCATTGTCGTCAAGCGCGGCAAGGGCAAGGGTTTCTCGGGCGTCGAAAACGCGCTGTTCTTCCTCGACAATACCCGCATGCTCTACGGCGACGGTCAAGAAGTCGCGGGCCAATTGATTGCCGAAGTCAAACAGCTCTGAGCGCCTGATTAGGCGCGACGACCGGGCCCCGTCGCTAGGGCCACCTGGCGGTAAAAAGGCACTGACGCCGGCGCTATGAGCAACGGGCCGGGCATTGTCGAAGTGGCCGTACCCTCGCCGTTGTACCGCGGCTTCGACTATCGGCTGACGCCGGCCATGTCGACGCCGGCGCCCGGCACGCGGGTGCTGGTGCCGTTCGGGCGCCAACGTCTGGTCGGCATCGTGCTGGCCGTCAAGACGCATTCAGAGGTCTCGGCCACCCGGCTGAAGACGGTCAGCGAAGTGCTCGATCCCGGCCCCGTGCTCGATAGCGACCTGCTGCGACTGCTGCTCTGGGCGGCGCGCTATTACCACCACCCGGTCGGCGAAACCCTGGCGACCGCCCTGCCTCCGGGCCTACGCAAAGCCCGGCCCCTCTCCGTGAGCGAAACCCATCTCTGGCAAATCACCGCCACCGGCCGCGAGCAGGCCGCCCGGTGTCCGCCGAGCGCCCACCGTCAGCGCGAGGCGCTCGATCTGCTCTGCCGCCACCCGCGGGGTTTGTCGCGCCAGGCGCTGCCGGTGCCGCTGGCGGTGTTGAAAGCGCTGCACGCCCGGGGCTGGATCGCCCGCCTGGAGGTCGCCGCGCGCGCCCCCGCCGAGGTTGCGCCCCTCTCGCCGACGACCAGCGGATTGCGACTGACAGCGCAGCAACAACACGCCGTCGAGCGCTTGCGCGCCAGTGAAGGGCATTTCAGCTGCCATCTGCTCGAAGGTGTGACCGGCAGCGGTAAAACCGAAGTCTATCTGCAGGCGATAAACCCCCACCTGGCGCGCGGCCGGCAAGTGCTGGTGCTGGTGCCTGAGATCGGCCTCACGCCGCAACTGGTGCAGCGTTTCGGCGAGCGCTTTGCCATGCCGGTATGCGCGCTGCACTCTAATCTCAGCGAAAGCCAGCGATTGCAGGCCTGGCGAGAGGCTGCCGCGGGACAGGCGCAACTGATCCTGGGCACGCGCTCGGCGCTGTTTACACCACTGAAAAACCCCGGTCTGATCATTGTCGACGAGGAGCACGACGGCTCCTTCAAGCAACAGGAGGGCTTGCGCTACTCAGCCCGCGACCTGGCCGTCTGGCGCGCCCGTCAACTGAATATCCCCGTCGTTCTGGGCTCGGCGACACCGTCGCTGGAAAGCCTCTACAACGTCCAACAGCAGCGCTACCAGCATCTGAGTCTGCCGCAACGCGCCGGCGATGCCCAAGCGCCGGAGATGCGCTTAGTCGATCTGCGCGGCCAGCCGATGCAAGGTCTGCTGAGCGAACGACTGATGCATACCATGCGCCGGCATCTGCACGATCAGGGTCAGGTGCTGCTGTTTCTCAACCGCCGCGGCTTCGCCCCGGTGCTGCTGTGCCACGCCTGTGGCTGGGTCGCCGATTGCCCGCGCTGTGACGCGCGCATGACCGTGCACCAGCGGCGCGGCCAGCTGCGCTGCCACCATTGCGGCGCTCAGCGTCCGGTGGAGCGTTTCTGTCCCGGCTGCGGCAGCAGCGAATTGCTGGGCATCGGCGAAGGTACCGAGCGGATCGAGGAGGCACTCGGGGAAGCGTTCGCCGAGTACCCGGTGCTGCGCATCGATCGCGACACAACCCGCCGCAAGGGATCGCTGGAAGAGGCGTTGGCCAGCGCGCAAAGCGGTCGCGCGCCGATCCTGCTGGGCACCCAGATGCTGGCCAAGGGCCACCATTTCCCCCAGGTGACGCTGGTGGCGGTGCTGGACGCCGACCAGGGCCTGTTCAGCAGCGATTTTCGTGCCGCTGAACGCATGGCCCAGCTGATTGTTCAGGTGGCCGGGCGCGCCGGGCGCGCCGAGCGACCCGGCGAAGTGCTCATCCAGACCCACCATCCCGACCATCCGCTGCTGCTGCAGCTGATCGGGCAGGGCTATCCGGCGTTCGCCGCCGCCGCGCTCAAAGAGCGCCAGGAGGTCGGGCTGCCGCCCTTTACCTGCATGGCGCTGCTGCGCGCCGAGGCCAGCGAGGCGGCGCATCCGCGGGCGTTTCTCGAACAGGCCGCGGCACTGGCCGCACAACTGGGAACCCCGGCGGTGCAGCTCTGGGGCCCGGTGAGCGCGCCCATGGAACGCCGCGCCGGGCGCTATCGCGCCCAGCTATTACTGCAATCAGCGCAGCGCAGCGATTTGCAGCAGCTGCTGAACGACTGGGTGGCACGCCTCGATGAGCTGAAGAGCGCGCGGCGCGTGCGCTGGTCGATCGATGTCGACCCGATCGACACCTTCTGATCACCACAGCGGTTGAATACCCGGCAGCAGCGCG
The DNA here is from genome assembly GCA_030148915.1 of Thiogranum sp. GTDB lineage: Bacteria > Pseudomonadota > Gammaproteobacteria > DSM-19610 > DSM-19610 > Thiogranum. Next base: position 8,782 of record JASBSN010000008.1, on the reverse strand, counting down.
GATAATAGGCGGCTTTGCCGGCCATCTGACCTTAATGAAATCGCTTCTTTCCGATCTGCTTACTACCGCTGTCACTGCCTTGCAGGAACAGGGCGATCTGCCCGCCGACACCCCCGTGACCATCAATCTGGAGCGAACCCGTGAGCGCCGGCACGGCGACTTTGCCAGCAATCTGGCCATGGTGCTGTGCAAGGCCGCGCGCGTGCGACCGCGCGAGCTGGCGGAAAAACTGATCGCCGCCCTGCCCGCCTCGGAGCAGGTCGACAAGGTCGAGATCGCCGGCCCCGGATTCATTAACTTTTTTCTCAACGCCTCCGCCTGGCACGCGACGGTCGGCCGGGTACTCGAGCAGGCATCCGCCTACGGTCGCAGCCAACGGGGTGAAGACAAATCAGTGCAGGTGGAGTTCGTTTCCGCCAACCCCACCGGCCCCCTGCACGTCGGGCACGGCCGCGGCGCCGCCTACGGCGCCACTGTGGCCGATCTGCTGGAGGCCGTCGGCTACCGCGTGCACCGCGAGTATTACGTCAACGACGCCGGCCGGCAGATGGATATCCTCGCCACCAGCGTTTACCTGCGCTATCTCGATCTGTGCGGTGAAACGCTGGTCTTTCCGCTCAACGGTTACAAGGGCGACTATGTCTGGGACATCGCCGCCAGCGTGCACCGCGAGCACGGCGATGCCTTGCGCCACAGTGCCGAGGACGTATTTCGCGGTGTACCGGCCGACGAAGCCGAAGGTGGCGACAAGGAAGCGCACATCGACGCGCTGATCCGTCGCACCCGTGAACTGCTGGGCGAGGCGCATTATCGGCAAACCTTCGATCTGGCCCTGAACACCATCCTCGACGATATCCGCCGCGATCTGCAAGAGTTCGGCGTTCGCTATGACGAATGGTTCTCGGAGCGTTCACTGACGGAAAACGGCTCGGTGGAACGCGCTGTCCAACGCCTCGCGGAGGCCGGACATACGTACGAGGAAAAAGGCGCCCTCTGGTTTCGCTCCAGCGCCTTCGGTGACGAGAAAGACCGTGTGATAGTGCGCGACAACGGCCAGAGCACCTACTTCGCCTCCGATATCGCCTATCACATGAACAAACTGGAACGCGGCTACGAGCGCGTCATCGATATTTGGGGCGCCGATCACCACGGCTACGTGCCGCGCGTCAGAGCGGCGCTGACCGCCTTGGGCGACGATGCCACCCGTCTGGACGTGTTGCTGGTGCAGTTCGCCATTCTCTACCGCCATGGCGAGCGCGTGCAGATGTCGACCCGCTCGGGCGAGTTTGTCACCTTGCGCGAACTGCGCCACGAGGTCGGCAACGATGCGGCGCGCTTTTTTTATGTCATGCGCAAATGCGAACAGCACATGGATTTCGATCTCGATCTGGCCAAGTCACAGTCCAGCGACAACCCCGTATACTATATTCAGTATGCGCACGCCCGCCTCGCCAGCGTGTTTCGCCAACTGGGTGAAAAAGGCCTGCAGTGGGACCCGGCCAACGGCGCGGCCAACCTGCAGCGCCTGAGCGAAAGCCATGAAGACGCCCTCCTGGTCAGTCTGTCACGTTACCCGGAGGTGGTGGAGAGTGCGGCGCTAAGCCACGAGCCGCACCAGCTGGCGCATTTTCTGCGCGAATTGGCCAATGAGCTGCATACCTATTACAACGCCCACCAGTTCCTGGTCGAAGACGCGCCGTTGCGCGACGCCCGCCTCAATCTGATTGCCGCGACCCGCCAGGTGCTCGCCAACGGGCTCGGTCTGCTCGGTGTTTCGGCACCGGACAGCATGTAGTCGTCCAGCTGATGGCACGCCGGGTCCGTCGACGCAGCACCGAGCGCGGCCGCCGCAAGCCGGCGCCGCCCTGGATTTGGGCGATCACCGGCCTGAGCGCGGGACTGCTGGTAGCCTTTCTGGTGTTTTTACAGATGCGCCCCAAGCCGGCGCCGGCCGTGCCCCAGGCGCTCTCAGTGCCACCCACGCGAGACAGCCACAAAGCACCGCCCGCCACGCCGCGCGCCGCCGCGCCACCACCGCGACCGCGCTTTGATTTTTACAACCTGCTGCCGGAGATGGAGGTGGTCGTCCCCGACGAACAGATTCAGGGAGAACCGCTGCAACCCGGCGTCAAGCAGGTCGAGGCGCCTGGCACCTATTTACTCCAGGCCGGCTCGTTTCGCAGTCGTCAGCAGGCCGATCAGTTGCGCGCCAAGCTGGCCCTGTTGGGGCTGGAAACCAACGTGCAGACCGTCAGTGTGGACAATTCGCAAACCTGGCACCGGGTGCGTGTCGGGCCGTTCAGCAATCTTCAGGAACTGAACGACGCCCGCGCCCTGTTGCTGAAAAACGGTGTCGACGCCATCCTCATCCGGCTGAAAAGCTGAGCCAGCCCGATCGGGACGCCGTACCCGCGGCGGCTGTCGCCCGGCGATCCACACTACGCCTACCCGGATAGCCCGGGCCAACCCCCACGGTCAGTCTTCGTGGTAAGTGTAGCCGCTCAGACCGGCTTCCAGCTCGGCCAGGAACTGGCGCGCACGCACCGGCTCAAGATCGGCGGCGTTGACCCGCTGGCGATACACGGCGCGCAGACGCTTGGGCTCGAAGTGCACGTAACGTAACAGTTCGTCGGCGCGATCGCCGTGTTCGGGCTGACACAAACGGTGCGAGCCGTCGGCGTCGAGCTCCAGATTGACGGTGTCGGTATCGCCGAACAGATTATGCATGTCGCCGAGAATTTCCTGATAAGCGCCGACCATGAAGAAGCCCAGTAAGTAGTCTTCCTCCACTGTCAGGTCGTGCAGCGGCAAACTGTTTTCAATGCCGTCACCGCTGACGTAGGCATCAATGCGGCCATCGGAATCGCAGGTCAGGTCTTCGAGGCAGGCGCGCCGTTGTGGGCGTTGTTCGAGACGCTGCAGCGGCACAATGGGAAAAATCTGATCGATCGCCCACACATCCGGCAGCGACTGGAAAATCGACAGGTTGCAGAACACCTTGTCGGCCAGCTTCACGTTCAGCGCGTCGAGCAGGTCGCGCTGATCGCGGTTCGACGGTTTCAGCAGGCCCTGCAGGCGGTGTAGTGAAGCGTAATACAGCTTTTCACCCAGCGCGCGCTGGGTGAGCGAAACGCGCCCCTGGCTGAACCGGGCGTGCAGGTCTTCCAGCGCCTGACCGAGCAGGTGGTGACTTTCCAGCAGCGACCCCTCTCCCAGGTGTTGATAAATGCGCTGCAACTCGCCGAGCACGCCGGCTTCGGGAGTTTCCGCCAGCGGCACGTCCTCGGCGTCCTGCGCCCGCTCGATGTCGATGACGTTGGTGATCAGCATCGCATGGTGAGCGGTCATGGCGCGACCCGACTCGGTGAAAACCTCGGGGTGGGGCAGTTGCCCGGCGGCGCAGGCGCGGGCGATGCCGCCGATCACCGCCTGCGCGTACTGCTCCAGCGAATAATTCATCGAGCAAAAACTGCGCGAGGCGGTGCCTTCATAGTCCACGCCCAGACCGCCGCCGACGTCCATCACACCGATCGGCACACCCAGCCCGTGCAGATCGCTGAAAAAGCGCCCCGCCTCCTGCACACCGCGTTCGATATCGCGCAGATTGGCGAGCTGCGAGCCGAGGTGAAAGTGCAGCAATTGGAGCTGCTCCAGCAGATCGTTGTGACGCAATTGTTCGACCAGCTGCAGCACCTGCGAGGCATGCAAGCCGAACTTGGACTTGTCGCCCCCGGTGTTTTGCCAATTGCCGGCGCCGACGGAGGCCAGGCGCACGCGCACGCCCAGCAAGGGTCGCACGTCGAGCTCCCGTGACTGGCTGAGGATGGCCTTCAGTTCCGAGAGCTTTTCCACCACCAGGTAGATGCGCAGGCCGAGGCGTCTGGCGATCAGCGCCAGGCGGATGTATTCGCGATCTTTGTAGCCGTTGCAGACGATCACCCCGCCCGGAGGCGACAGGCCGAGGACGGCCATCAGCTCCGGCTTACTGCCCGCCTCCAGCCCGACGCGCGCGCCGCCGTGCTCGAAGATCTCGCTGACCACCGAGAACTGCTGGTTGACCTTGATGGGGTAGACCGCCGTGTAGGCGCCCTGATAATTTTGGTCGGCTCGCGCGGCCTCGAAGGCGCCGCACAGGCGGTCGAGTCGGTCACGGATAATACCGCCGCAGCGCACCAGTACCGGCCAGCTCAACCCCGACTGGCGGATCTCCTCAGCCAATAGGCACAGATCGACTTCGGCGTCACTGGCCGCTCCACCGGGGCGAACTGCCAGGTGACCGCGCGCGTTGATCTCGACATAGCCCTCGCTCCAACCGGTCAGGTTGTAGAGCTGGCGGGATTGTTCAATGGTCCAGGGCATAGGTATCAGATATCCATTGGGGTCGGCGGTAGTATTCTATATAATCGCGGCGACGGGTTCGTCGCCCGCATTGTAGAAAATTTCATCCTCAACCCCAATCCGTTTCCTTCCCATGAGCGCACCCACTTTAGATAACGACACCGGCTGGTTCACCGAAATCTGCACCAAGGGCGGCAGCGCCTTTTCGCTGCGAGTCCACGCCCGGCTGCACGCCGAGCAGACGCCCTATCAGCACATTGAAATCTGGGACACCACCGAGTTCGGCAAACTGATGACCATCGACGGCTTTGTCATGCTGACCGGCCGCGACAATTTTCTCTACCATGAGATGATGTCCCACCCGGCGCTTTTTACTCACCCCGATCCCAAGCGCGTGGTCATCATCGGCGGGGGCGATTGTGGCACATTGAAGGAAGTTCTCAAGCACCCCGGCGTCGAGCACGCCCTGCAGGTCGATATCGACGAGCGCGTCACGCGTCTCTCCGAGCAATACTTTCCCGAATTGTGCGAATCCAATCAGGATCCGCGTGCCGAGCTGTACTTCGGCGACGGCATCCAGTGGATGAAAGAGGCCAGCCCCGGCAGCGTCGATCTGGTCATTGTCGACAGCACCGACCCGATAGGGCCGGCCGAAGGACTGTTCAGCGAAGCCTTCTACCGGGACGTCTACCGCGCCCTGGGTAACAACGGCCTGGTGGTGCAGCAAAGCGAATCGCCGCTGCTGCACTACGAGAACATCATCCGTCCCATGCACAAGGCCATGCGCGAGGCCGGTTTCGCCGACAGCGTGTCACTGCAGTTTCCCCAGCCGGTGTATCCCTCGGGCTGGTGGACCGCCACCCTGGCGGGCAAACGCCAGGTCACGGTGTTTCGCGACGCCGACGCCTTGGCCAAGCCGTTCGTCACGCGCTATTACAACGCCGCGATTCACCGCGGCGCGCTCGCCCAGCCAGAGTTTTTTCTCCGCGGCCAACCCGACTGAGCGCAGCGGCGCAGACCGCAACGCGCCCGGCGTGGCGCCTCAGCGATGCAAGCGATCGAGACGCAACCGTTCGCGTTCGTCGAACAGACGCCGCACCGCCAGGTGCACCGCCGCCAGCGTGCCGAAGCCGGCGCCGCCGGTGATCAGGAACATGATCATGATCTGGTACTTCACCGCTTCGACCGGCGCCGCGCCGGCCAGTATCTGACCGGTCATCATGCCCGGCAGACTGACCACGCCGGCGGCCGCCATGGCGTTGATGATGGGAATCAATCCGCTGCGAAAAACCTGCTGACGAATACCGGAGAGCGCTTCGCTGGCGCTCTGCCCGAGCGCCAGCCGCGCCTCGATCATATCGCGCTGCTCCCAGGCGCTCTGCGTCAGCCGGTCCAGCGCCAGAGCGATGCTGCTCATGGTGTTGCCGAGCAACATGCCAAGCAGTGGAATGGCGTACTGGGGCTGGTACCAGGGATCGTGCCCGACGACCACCACCAGAGCGAACAAGGCGATGGCAAACGAGGAGATGAACATCGACACCACGCCGATGCCGTAGCCCCAGCCGCCGCAAAAACGCCGGTGCTGGCGCGCCATAACCTCGTAGCCGGCCATGGCCAGCATCAGCACCGCCAGCAGGCTCACCCACAGCAGGCTGACGTGGGCAAACAGGGTTTTCAATACCAGGCCGATGAGCGTCAGCTGAATCGCCGTGCGCGCCGCGGCGATCAGCAATTGTCTGGCCAGCCCCGGATAGACGCGCCTGGCGCTGAGCGCCAGCAACACCACCAGTAAGGCGGCAATGGCCAAATCCAGATTGCTGAGCCGGGTCATGGCAACAGGCCGCCGTCGGCTGTCATACGCAGGCAGCGCGCACCCAGGCGCTCGCGCTGTTGGCGATCATGGCTGACCCACAGGCAAGCCGCGGCGGTTGTCTGCAGATACTGCGCAATCAGCGTTTCGACTTTCTCGATGTTGGCCGCATCGAGGTTTGCCGTGGGCTCGTCGAGCAACAACACCTCGGGGCGCCCGGCGAGTAGACGCAACAGGGCCAGGCGCTGCTTTTCGCCACTGGAAAGTCGCTCGATACACCAGTTACCGGCTTCCGCGTCCAGCCCCAGACAGCCTAACTGCTGCCTATCCAGCGCCGCAAAATGCTCGCCGACGCTCGCCGCCCACCAACGACTTTCGGCCGGCAGAAAGGCAACCCGCCGGCGCCACTGCACCGCCGGCAAGGCTTCGCGCGACACGCCGCCGAGCTTCACCTCGCCTTCGCTGAGATCCAGATCGGCCAGCGCCCGCAACAGCTGCGTTTTGCCGCTGCCGCTGGGCCCGGAGAGGCAGACCAACTCGCCGGCCTGCAGGCTGAACGTCAGCGCAGGCCGGTCGCGACAGCGCAGTCCGTTGACGTCAAACATGGCCCTATCCCGGTAAGGATGCAAAGACCGCACTGTACCCGAAACTCCGGCGCAGGTATCGCCGCCCCGGGGGTCAACAACCGTGCAAATCGTCGGTAAAAAAACGGGCGCCGAAGCGCCCGTAGTAACGACTACCCTGCCGAGAAGGCGGGGGGATTAAAGGCCGGAACCGCGAGATCCTGTAAACTCCGGGTAGGCCTCGATACCGCATTCGCCGAGATCGGTACCTTCGTACTCCTCTTCGGCGCTGACACGGATGCCCATCACTGCCTTGATCACCAGCCAGACAATAAAGCTGGTGATAAAGGTCCAGGTGAAAATAGTCACCAGTCCGATCAACTGCGCCTTCAGGCTGGCTTCCGGGTTGGTGATCGCCACGGCGATCAGGCCCCACATGCCGACCACGCCGTGCACCGAAATGGCGCCTACCGGGTCGTCGATCTTCATCTTGTCCAGCGTAAGGATGGCGAACACCACCAGCACACCACCAATGGCGCCGATGCCGGTCGACAGCAGCGGCGAGCCGGCCAGCGGTTCGGCGGTGATCGCCACCAGTCCGGCCAGCGCGCCGTTGAGCGCCATGGTCAGATCGGTTTTGCCGAACATCAGTCGGGAGGTGATCATCGCCGCGATCACACCGCCAGCGGCCGCCATATTGGTGTTGACGAACACCAGCGCCGTGGCGTTGGCTTCAGCGACGTCGGAAACCTTCAGCTCCGAACCACCGTTAAAACCGAACCAACCGAGCCAGAGGATGAAAGTGCCGAGCGTGGCCATGGGCATGTTGGCGCCGGGAATCGGATTGATTTCGCCGTTCGGGCCGTACTTGCCCTTGCGCGCGCCAAGCAGCAGCACGCCGGCCAGTGCCGCCGTGGCGCCACACAGGTGCACCACACCGGAACCGGCGAAGTCGTTGAAGCCCAGGCCGTCGAGAAAACCGCCGCCCCACTTCCAGTAACCCTGCATGGGATAGATAAAACCGGTCATCACCACGGCGAACACCAGGAACGCCCACAGCTTCATCCGCTCGGCAACCGCACCGGAGACAATCGACATGGCGGTCGCCACAAACACCACCTGGAAGAAGAAGTCCGATAGATTGGAATAGTAAGGCGCACCGTCACCGCCGGCGATCACCGCGGCCACTTCGTTGTCGGCCTTACCGAGAATGCCGTGCAGACCCGGCCACCAGCTGTTCACCGCCGCATCGCCGGGATACATGATGCCGTAACCCATGAGCATGTACATGATGCAGGCAATGGCATACAGCGAGATATTCTTGGTCAGAATCTCGGCGGTGTTCTTGGCGCGCACCAGCCCGGCCTCGAGCATGGCGAACCCGGCCGCCATCCACATCACAAGGGCGCCGGTAACGAGGAAATAAAACGTATCCAGCGCGTATTTGGTTTGAAGAATGTCTTCCACTATTTGGATCCTCCGCAACTGTGAAAAAGCTGCCTGTTGGACAAGTCAGAGGGCATCGGGGCCGGTCTCGCCGGTACGGATGCGTACTGCCTGCTCGAGGGGGTATACGAAAATTTTGCCGTCACCGATTTTGCCCGTGTTCGCGGCCTTGGAAATCGCTTCGATCACCTGCTCGGCCAGATCCGCCGCCACCGCGACCTCGATCTTCACCTTGGGCAGAAAATCCACCACGTATTCCGCGCCGCGGTACAACTCCGTATGGCCTTTCTGGCGTCCGAATCCTTTCACTTCGGTGACCGTAATGCCCTGTACGCCAATCTCGGACAACGCCTCACGCACGTCGTCGAGCTTGAAGGGCTTGATGATTGCAGATACAAGCTTCATCAGATGGTCTCTCCTAAATTAGCGCCCGCCCCGCGGGGCGGGCCTTGTATTGATTGCGTTGTGTCGCCGTTGGCGGTCATTTAGAAGTCTTTTGACCAGCCGATCCAGAAGTTGGGATTGTCATCGGCGGACACCCCGGTGACATCGTCGGTTTGCTCATAGTTGACGCTGAAAGCGCCAAAATCACCGGCATCCTTACTGATGCCGACGCTCCAGTGCA
>JASBSN010000006.1 GCA_030148915.1 Thiogranum sp. | reverse complement strand
GCCGCCCAGCCCGCTCTCGACTTCGCCTTCCTCGGGCGCCTGCATCAGTAAACTGACCGATAACTGATGGACCACTGCGATGGCCACCAGGCCATGCAGGCAACGGGTCAAGCGTGAACGATTCAAAATAACTTCTCCTTGCTAAGGATGCGTCAGAGACTCCGCCCAGGCGCTAGCCGAAACCGCGCATCAGGTAAACGATCAGCAAAGCGCCCAGCACGGCAACGGCCAGATTGGCCACGGTGCCCTGCCAGAGCATGTAACCTTTGGGAATCTCAGCCGGTGAGAGATGCTTGGTGAAGCGCCGGAACTGAATGACCGACAGTACACTGATCAGCGAAGCAAACGCTATCAGCGCCATACCGATCAGAAACGACAAATGCCGCTGGCCGGCGATATCGGAAAAATGCATGACTTTAATAAACAGCCCGAACCGTTCAATGACAAAACCCAGGGTGACTAACGAAACCGCGGTTCGATTCCACGCCAACAGCGTGCGCTCGGCGGCGAAAAGCACGCGGGGATCGTCAAGATAGGACATAGCGTAACCACCCGGAGGATAAACAAAGCATTATGATCGCGCGCCGGCGTCGTCGACACAAGTCTTACGGCGAAACAGCAGTAACAGCGGCGCCAGCACGGCGAAGCTCACGGTAACAAACCAGAAGGCGTCGACAAAACCGAGCATGCTGGCCTGACGCCCGAGTTCGTGCGCCAGCAGGCGCGGCGCCTCGCTAAGGCGCAGATGCTGCGCGGCCAACCACTGTTGTAAGGCGGGATTGTAGGGATTGATATGGCCACCGAGCACATTCCAATTGACTTGCGTCATACGCGTCAACACCGTCGCGGCGATGGAAATGCCCACCGCGCTGCCCACGGTGCGCGCCAGGTTAAAAATCGCCGAGCCCTGATCGGTCGCCGCCGCGGGCAGGGTTTCATAGACCAGCGTGGACAGCGGGACAAAAATCATCCCCATCCCCAACCCCTGCAGGAGGCTCGGCCAGATAAACCAACCGATCGACAACTGCAGATTGTAGCCGGTCATCAGCCAACTGCCGCCGGCGGCCAGCAGCAGCCCCACCAGCACCAGGCGCGGCGCGCCCAGACGGTTGATCAGGCGCGAGACGGCAAACATGCCCAGCGCCGAGGCCAGTCCGCGCGGCGCCATCGCCAGCCCGGTGGTCTGCGCGGGGTAATCGAACAACCGCTCCAGCATCAGCGGTTGCAGCGCGATGGTGCCGAACAAGCCCATACCAAACACGGCCATCATCAACGACGCCAGCGACAGGTTACGGTCTTTCAGCAGTCGTAACTGCAGCACGCTGTCAACGCGCGAGCGACTGCGCAGCACGAACCCCAGCAGCCCGATCAGACTCACTCCGGCGAGTGCGACAATCAGATTCGAGTGCCACCAGTTTTCCTGATTGCCGCGATCGAGCAGCATCTGCAGACTGCCGATACCGATGGCCAGCAGCAGCGCGCCACACCCGTCAAAGCGCACGGGGCGCGAGGGCTGCGGCTTCACCAGGCGCGAAATCATGATGAAATTGAGCACGCCCACCGGCACGTTGATGTAGAACACCCAGCGCCAGTCAAGGTGCTGAGTGATATAGCCGCCTAAGGTCGGGCCGAGAATCGGCCCGAGCATAATGCCCACGCCCCATAACGCCATGGCCTTGCCGCGCTGATCGCCGGGGAAGCTGTCGACCATGATCGACTGGGACAAGGGAATCACCGCCGCGCCGAAGGCGCCTTGCAGCAGCCGGAATACCACCATCTCGGTCAGCGAATCCGCCTGACCACACAGCGCCGAAGCGGTGACGAAGCCGGCGATGCTCACCAGCATCAGCCGCCGCCGCCCGAGCCAGGAGGCCAGAAATCCGCTCAGCGGTATGACGATCGCTTCCATGACAATGTAGGCGGTCAACACCCAGGTAATCTGATCGGCGGTGGTTCCGAGCGCGCCCATCATGTGCGGTAAGGCGACGTTGACGATGGTCATATCGAGAATCACCATGACCGTGGTCAGCATCACGGCAATGCTCAACAGCCAACGCGGCGCGGCGTCGTTTAGCGCTGCAGTCGGCCCGATCGTCATGGCGCCTTTTGCACCGCTCCTGGCCCGTCAGCGGCCGGGCGGCGCTCGCCGATCGGCGCGGCGGGCGCGGCGCGGCCGCGGGTATCGATAGTCACCGAACAACTGGTGCCGACGCGCAGTGGCGGGTCGTTGTCCTCGCGCAGCACCCGCACCCGCACTGGAAAACGCTGTGTCACCTTTACCCAGTTACCGGTAGCGTTCTCCGGTGGCAACAGCGAAAACGCCACTCCGCTCGCCGGACTTATCGACTCGACGACGCCGCGCAAACCAGTGTCCGGATACATGTCCACGTGAATAGTCGCGGACTGTCCGGCGTGAATGCGTGCGATATCGGTTTCCTTGTAATTCGCCTCGACCCAGAACGCCTGGTCCTCGACCAGTGGAAACAGCGCCTGCCCCGGCTGCACAATGTCGCCCGGGCGCACCGACACCTCGCCCAGCACCCCGGCGGCGGGCGCGCTAAGGTGAGTAAAAGAAAGATTGAGACGCGCCTGGGCGAGCGCTGCGGCGGCAACACCGATGCGCGCGCCGGCCTCCCCCTGTTCGCGTAGCGCCTGGCGCCGGGCGGCCTGGCCGGCGGCAACACCCGCTTGCGCCTCGTGCAGTCTGTCGCGGTCGGCCTCAGCCTGGGCCTGCGAGACCGCCTGGCGGGCCAGCAAACGCACATCACGGCGATTGCTGCGCTGCGCGGTATCCAATTGCGCCTGGCGTTGATCGACGAGCGCTGCGGCGGCCGACAGCGCGGCGTCAGCGGCCAGTTTCTGTTGTTGCGCCAGCGTCAGTTGTGCCTGCGCCTGCTGGAGCGCTATGCGGTAAGGCCGCTCATCGATGACCATCAGCAACTGCCCCTGCGCGACACGCTGGTGGTCCCTGACCGGCAGCTCGACGAGCTGACCGCCCACCCGGGCTTGAATCTGCACCACGTGCGCACTGATATAGGCGTCCGAAGTACTCGGGTAGACGAGTTCGTGTCGCCAGAACAGATACAGCCCTCCGCCCGCCGCTGCCAGAACCGTCAGCAGCAACGCCCAGGTGGGTTTGCGCATACAGCATTCCTTTCAAGCTTTGCTTGTCGATACCCGGACCGTACCGCGGCCCGGGCATGGGGGTCAAACGTCGTTGCACGGCGAGCGTCGTCGGCTTTTCAGCCCGGGCGCGTAATGACTTGATCGACCACAGTGGTCACGCTGTTCAGCGCCCGATTCACGGCAGTTTTGGCGGCTGACAGGTCCGGCTTCTTCTCGTTGATCGCATACAGCGCGCCACGTACCTGCTCGTCGACGTAGTCGACCGGCAGGTAGACGGTATGCCGGGTGATGTCATCGGCCGCTTGACGCAACTCCTTGGTGGCGCGTTTTCTATCGCCGGCCGCAGCGTGCTTTTGCGCCTGGCGCACCAAGCCATGGGTCTGTCTGGCGACCTCGGGCGCATAGACCTGCAACTCATCCAGACTGGCGTAGATCGGCAGCAAATCGGCCGCCCAGGTGCTGATATCCTCCTGCACCACCTGTTTACTCGCGTCTTGCATATCGGCGACAACGCGAAGGTACGGCATGGTTCGCTGTATAGCGTCGGCGAATTCGCGGCTGGCGAGCAAGGCGCTGCGCGCCTGTGAAACTTTGCCATTGGCCAGTAGCGCCCGCGCGGTGTCCAGATGCTCCATCAGCGCACGGCCGGAATCAACCGCGATTTTGGCCATCGCCGGGTCACCCCAGGCCGAAGATTCGCTGATGGTGACCGTCTCGCCGCCGCTCTTGCCCGCATCGGCGGTAGCGGCGATCGCGCCACCCGTGGCCAGCATCGCGCAGAGCAGCGCCGCGGCCGGCCTCAATGTGTATCGTGTCATTGTGTGCATGGTATTTCTCCCTGCCGGAGGCCCTCAGGCGGCATCCTGCGGTTGGTAAACACGCCCCAGACCGGCGGCGACAAAATCCCAGTTGACCACTTTCCAGAAACCCTGCAGGTAGTCGAAGCGGGCGTTGCGGTAATCGATGTAGTAGGCGTGTTCCCATACATCACAGGTCAATAGTGGCGTCTTGCCGGCGGTCAACGGCGTGCCGGCGTTGGCGGTGTTGATAATCTCCAGCGCCGCCCCCGCGCCGCCCACCAGCCAGGTCCAGCCGGAGCCGAAGTTTTCCAGCGCCATCTGCGAGAAACTGCGCTGAAACGCGTCGATGGAACCGAATTGGGCGTGCAGGCGTTCGGCCAGATAGCCGCTGGGAAAGGTGCTGCGCGGTGACAGGCACTGCCAGTAGAAGGCGTGATTCCACGCTTGGGCGGCATTGTTGAACAGCGCCGCGGCCGCACCCGAGGCTGTGGCACTGATGCGCACCAGCTCTTCCAGCGTCAGGTTCGCCTGCTCGGTGCCCTCGATCAGCTCGTTGAGCCGGCGGACGTACCCGGCGTGGTGCTTGCCGTAGTGGTAATCCAGAGTTTCGCGCGACAGCCACGGCTCCAGCGCATCGCGTGGGTAAGGCAGTTCGGGTAGTTCCTGCATCATCTGTACTCCTTTGCAGCTCAAATGGCGCGGGCTTGCGACCATCTTCTACCGTGTCTGTTTGCAGAATAAATGCCAATACGCAGAACGTTGTAACGACGCATAAAGTAACCGATGGCCGGCGCG
>JASBSN010000130.1 GCA_030148915.1 Thiogranum sp. | reverse complement strand
GGCCGCGTTTATGCCGGCGTCGGTTAGCGCCATGGAAGTTGAGCAGATGCGCGCGTTTGCGGGGCTGGCGATGCTTGATGAGCGCGCCGCCGGCGTCGTGCGCACCTACGGTCGGCCCGAGGCGATCGAGGTCGACGGCTCCGCGGTGACCGCAAGCGACGGCCAGGCGTGGTCGGCGGGAGACTGGGACATGGTGTACCGGCCCGCGCCGTCCAACACGCCCGACGCGAGTGTCGCGGTGGGCACCGGCTTCGCGGCCTTCAGCAGGGTGGTGTTACACACCAAGGGCGGAGTAGGGCAGGTGGCCGTGAGGCGCAAGCCGGAAAAAACGACCTATGCAGTGCCCGCCAATCCGTATCTCTCGCACCAGGTGGTCAGCGTACGGACGCAGTGGCGTCAGCCGGTCACCGTGCAGGCGTTCATCGCCGTCTATGAGGCGCCCGATGAACGTTTTACCGACAGCCACGGACATCAGTGGCTGCGCTACTGGGTGATCCGCAGGGAGGGCCAGGTGCCGCTGCGTCTGTACGCCGTCGATGTTCGGCTCAGTGCGCAAGGTGATCGGCTCACAGAGCTTCGCGCGAGTGGGCCGGAGGTGGATTTTGTTGCCGAAGAACTCAAGACGCGCCACCGGGTGTGGGAGCGCAATATGTACGATTGAACGGGACCTGGATGCGCGAGGCGCGCACCCGTGACGGGTCAGTAATTTGGATGGCGCCGACTCTCGTGTGACGAGAACCCGGTCGGCTGCAGCAAGAGCTTATAGGGAAGTAGCAGAAACGGGAGCCGCGCCTAGCTCCCGAAAGAGTGTCCTTGCAGCTCGCAAACAACTGCGAACAAGGATCTGAAATCAACAACAGTCAGACCAACAGTCGGATGTAAAGAGATATCCCTGTTGACAGAGGAGTTTTAATGAACAGATTTGCCAGAGCCCTTGTGGTTCCGTTTGCTTTCAGCGCAACATTTCTTGCGTTACAAAACAGTTATGCAGCGTCTTCTGCGTCCTGTAACCCCAAGGCGGTCGGTACGCCCGCGATGTTTCAGTGCGAAGGCTACACAAGCGTGCCGCCGTTGGTGAACGGCGGGGCGACCGCCTATAAGGCCCAGCGTCAGTACTACCCCCAGTCCTGGTCACAGCTGGGCTATGACCAGCGCCACAACCCGGTCTTCGATGTGCCCCGCAACGCACCGGCCTACCTGTCCCAGGGCACTTTCTGGGCGGCGCCGCTGACCGGTCTGGCCTTCCAGGATTTAAAGCGCGCCCTACCTTCGGTCGGTAACAACGGCGAAGTATGGGGTTCCGCCACCTCGCAGTATCTGGGCAACGTCGTCGGTGTGTCCGTCGTTCAGGGTATCACCTTGGTGCAGAACGGCAGACGCGAGATCTGGGCCATCGATACCGCCAGCGGGCGCGCGATCTGGCACCAGGAAGTCAGCAGCTCCGCCGGCATGGGCCAGGCGCTGGTGCAGAAAGTCGGCGGCAAGCTGATGGTCTTTGTACCGGTCGGCGATGCTGCCTTTACGGTGCAGAACGCAATTGATTTCGCCAACGGCAAGCCGCATTTCCGTGGCGCCAACTACGCCGGTCTGCACGTTTACGATGCGCTCAGCGGCAAGATGATGTGGCGCTACGACACCAAGGGATCGGAGCGCCCCACACCGGTCTACCTGGACGGCAAGCTGTACGTGACCACCAATAGCGCCCGCAGCGCGATTCTGGACGCCGCCACCGGCGCCGAGCTCGGCAGCTTCGTCAACCCGACCAACGGTTACAGCGGTCTGGCCGCGCCCAACTGGGCGAAAACCGCGGACGGTCGCACTATTTTAATCTACGGCACTATCCGCCCCGGACGTATTTTCGGTGTCGATGTCACCGACAGCTCCGCGCCCACGCTGGCCTGGAGCTACGCGCCTCCGGGCGCCACGGCAAATGCACCAGGTGACACTTCCATGGCGGTGGATCCCGACCTGGGTCTGGCTTACACCACGGTATTCACCAATACCGGTACAGCTTCCGCTCCGGTGTATGATCTCAATCTGATCGCCATCGATGTCGCCACCGGTCAGCCGGCGTGGAGTCAGCTGATGGGCGCCGGCGACAGTCCTCCCGGCTATAAGGGCAGTATCCCCATGGTGAAAGACGGTGTGGTCTACACCGGGGATACCCTGAACGGTACCTATCAGGCTTACAACGCCGCCACCGGTGAGCGCCTGTGGTCTTCGGATCTGTCCACCCCCGAGGAGCCGGCGGATGCAACGCATCGTCCGCGTGCCGCTTCGGTATTGCACGACGGCAAGTTGATTGTGGTGGAAGGGCGTTTTGTACACACCCTCGATCCGGCCACCGGCGTGCGGCTCAACCGCTTCCAGAACCCGGGATTCTTCGGTGTCTGGGGCGTCAACCAGCCGGTGATTATCGGCAATCTGGCTGTCATGAGTTCGATTTCGGGCTGGGTGTTCGGCGTACCGGTCGACTTTATCACCACCACCCCCGGTATCGAAGGCGATGCCGGTATTATGCCGATAGCGGTATCGCCCCCGGTCAAGCCGGTGTACTACGATGCCAGTGCCAAGCCTAAATCCAAGGACGCGGCGTTGTTTGACAATACCGTTCTGGCCTACGCCGGGGGGCAGTCGCACAACAGTGTGACAGCCGCAGGTCCGTCCGGGGTATCCTGGCAGGCGCCGCTGAAAGACGCCACTGCGCTGGATGCTCCGGCGCGTGACGAGGCCCTGTTCGGCAAGGAAGTCGCCACCCAGATGATGCACGTGGCCTTTGGTGCCAGCACCGGCGTGTCGCCTGCTTCGGGCGTGGTCTATGCCGGCAGCGGACGCTACAGCGTCGATGCCATCAACGCGACCACCGGCAAGCTGCTGTGGCGTGCCCAATCGCAGAATGCCAATTTTGGCCAGCCGTTGGTCACCCCTAACCGGGTCGTGGTCGCATCGGGTGATCCGTGGTTGAACCTGGGCAAGACCGGTCAGTTCAAAAAGAACTCACCGGGGACGTCTATCGGTGATAACTGGGCCCTGCTGAGAGGCTACGACCGTGACTCCGGCGTCGAGAAATGGACGGTCTACACCGGCACTGGCACCAGTTCCATGTCACCGCTGTACCGCAACGGCAACCTGTACTGGATCAACGGCCAGGGCAAAATCTGGGCGGTGAATGCCGAAACCGGCGCCGCGGTGGCACCGTTTATGGACGCCGAGGGCCAGCCGCTGATCACGCTGTCCGGCTTTAACGCCATTTCTTCGGCCAACGTTTACCACCGTGCAGACGGATCGGACGTCATGGTCGTAGGTCTGGCGATGCCCAACCGCATGGTGGCGATCGATCTCGACACCGCTGCGACGGTGTGGACGCAGGATCTTGCCGCGACCGGCGATAGCACTTATGTCACGGGTTTCTCGGCGGTCTCGCCGGCTGTGAGTCAGGCCGCCGGGCTGGTGATCGGGACGGTTCTCAGTGGCGCCGATACCACCGCCAACACCACCAACGTCCAGGCCTATGCGCTGGATGCCAACAGTGGTGAAGTGGTCTGGACGCGCTACTTGGGAACCGGTGCCATACCGACCGGATTCGCCGGCATCACGCCGATGCTCGACGATACCCGTGTCTACTTCAACAATCCTCTCAGCCAGAGCGTTCAAGCCCTTGATCTGAACACCGGTGCGCCGGCCTGGGAAACGCTTACCGGCGCAGAGGAAGGCAAGTTCAGCTGGGGACCGGGCGTGGTAGTCGAAGGCAAGCTGATCCAGCCGGTCGGGGCCGATCTGGTCACACTGGATGCCGGCACCGGCAGTGTGTTGAACACCCGCCATGTGGGCGGTGCGTTTGTCTACAACAACCCGACCGTAGCCGGTGATACGCTGTACATCGGTAACTCCTGGGGCTGGGTTCTGGCCATGCCGGTTGCCGAGCTCCTCGGTAACTAAACCAGAGACCGGCGGTGCCATAGGGGCACCACGCCGGGTGTAACAAAGGCGGGCGGATCTCCCCGGGGTGGGGAGATCCGCGTTATCGTCAAGTCTACCGCTACCCCTTCAGGGTGCAACTCGCATCCGTTGTCTTTTTCCTTCATTCTGTCGAAGCGCGCACGCGCGCCCCGTCCACGTGTTCGCTCCGCAACGCCGCCGATCTGCTAGTGCGTCAATCAAGCCTGAGCTCAGACGCAATATTGTAAGTTATACAATTGCGCGGCTGCGCCAAGTCGTATTGTGACGCCGGTAGGGGAGTGCTAAGGTTAACGCGACACGGCTACGCTGCGTCAGCGTCAGCACACGGGGCGACCGAAGCGCGATGATCGGTTTCGTTCGGGATTAAAGGAACCCTACCTTGAGTGAGCGTTGGTATGAGCTCTTCCACTGGTTGCTCGCAGAGCATCTGGCGCTGGTCGTCGGTGCGCTGTTCATGTTGCTGCTGCTCTCCGGGATGTTGCGACAGCGGCGCAATCCCGCCGCATCGGCCGGTTGGCTGTTGTTCATGCTGACGCTGCCCTACCTTGCGGTACCGCTGTACCTGTTTTTCGGCACCCGCAAACTCACCCATCTGACTTCACGAAAGCAGCGCCTGTTCAGTACTATCGCCCGGCATGACAAACAGCTGCCGACGCGATTTCAGCGGCTGTTGAACGCCTTGCAGGTGCCTCCGGCCCGCTACGCGAGGGCGGTGTGTATCCACCGGGACGCCACGCAGGCGCACGATACCCTGTTGCGTATGCTCAACGGCGCGCAGTCATCCATTGACATCAGCATTTTTATTCTCGGCGGGGATGCCATCGGCAAGAAGGTGATAAGCATCCTCGCCCGGCAGGCCGCCAATGGTGTGAGTGTTCGGCTTCTGCTCGACGGCGTCGGCTCTTTTTACCTCAGGCGAGGCGCACTGCGCGCGTTGCGTCAAGCCGGCGGGGAAGTGGCCAGATTCGTCCCCGTGCTGCACGTACCGCTGCGCGGTCGCACCAATTTGCGCAACCATCGCAAACTGGTGATTGTCGATGAACAGCTGGCCTGGACCGGTGGGCGCAATATCGCCGCGGACTATCTGCAGCCGGAACCCACCAGTCACTGGGTCGATCTCAGTTTCGATCTTGCGGGGCCGGCGGTGGCCGATTACGCCGCGCTGTTCAACGCCGACTGGGCCTTTGCCAACCGCGAGCAGTTGCCGGTGCCGGTGCGACCGAGCGAAGTGCCCGGCGAGGGCGGTCACCTGACCCAGTTGTTGCCCTCGGGGCCGGACATGGCCGAGGATGTGTTGCGCGATGCGTTGGCACAGCTGTTCATGCAGGCCGAGAGACGCATTATGCTGGTCACGCCATACTACGTGCCGGATGAGGTGTTACAGACCCTGTTGTGTGTTTCGGCGCGCAGCGGAATCACAGTCGATATTGTGTTACCAGGGCGATCCAACCACCGGCTGGCGGATTTTGCCCGTAACCGGTTTCTGCGTCAGCTCGACAGCGCCGGGGCGCGTATCTGGCTGTTGCCCGATGCCATGTTGCACGCCAAGGCATTGGTGATTGACGATCAATACGCGCTGGCTGGGTCGGCCAACTTCGATCTGCGCAGCCTGTACTTGAATTTCGAGTTGATGACGTTGTTTTACGATCCCCAGGACGTCGATGCCTTCGTGCAGTGGATCGAAGGCGTCCGTCGAAGCTGCCGGCGCTGGACACCGGCGGCAACCGGGGTGGTGCGCGAAACGCTGGAAGGGCTGGCCCTGGTGGTGGCTTTTCAACTGTAAACGGAGAACGCTGATATGGAATGGCTGAACGACAGCGTCACATTATCGCGACTGCAGTTCGCCTTTACCGCGCTGTTTCACATTGTCTGGCCGGTATTGACCATCGGCCTGAGTCTGTTTCTGGTGCTGCTCGAAGCGCTGTGGATCAGAACCGGCGACAACGATTACTACCGGCATGCGCGCTTCTGGTCGAAACTGCTGCTGCTGAATTTCAGCGTCGGTGTGGTCAGCGGCATTCCGCTAGAGTTCGCCTTCGGTATGAACTGGGCGCCGTTTTCGCGGGCGGCGGGGGATTTTTTCGGCAACATTCTCGGTTTCGAAGGGGCCATGGCATTCATGCTCGAAGCCGGCTTTCTCGGTATCGCCCTGTTCGGCTGGCATCGGGTGCCGCGCCCGGTGCACTTCCTGGCCACCTGTATGGTGGCGTTGGGCGCATCGCTGTCGGCGGTGTGGATTATGGTGGCCAACGCGTGGATGCAGACCCCGGCCGGGGTGGTGGAGGAGAACGGGAAGTTTCTGGTAGAGAGCTATGCTGCGGCCATCTTCAACCCGGCCATGCCCACCAGTGTCGCGCACATGTGGATCGCCTGCCTGGAGACCAGCCTGATGGTCATCGGCGGTATCAGCGCCTGGTATTTGCTGCGCGGCCGCGACAGCGCTTTTTTTCTTAAATCGTTCCGCCTGGTGGTGATCGTGTCCGCGTTGGTGATGCCGCTGCAATTACTGATTGGCGATTTCGCCGGGCGCGTAATCGCCGAGCACCAACCGGCCAAGCTCGCCGCTATCGAGGCGCACTGGGACACTAACCCGCCGGGGCAGGGGGCACCCTGGGCGGTGCTGGCGTGGCCGGATGTCCAGGCGCAGACCAATCGCTGGTCGCTGCAGATTCCCGACGCCTTGAGTCTGTTGATCACCCATTCGTCCACCGGCAGAGTCGTCGGACTGAAAGACTTTCCCGCCGACCAACGCCCGCCGGTGACGCTGACCTTTTACAGTTTCCGCGTAATGGTGGTGATCGGCATGACACTGATCGGACTAGCCGTGTGGTCGTTGTGGAGTTACTGGCGGGGGGCGTTTCAGGTCGGGCGTATCGGCGCCCACCGCTGGTTGCTGAGAGCCTGGCTGGCGGCGTTGCCGCTGGGCTATGTCGCCGTCGAAATGGGTTGGATCACGCGCGAAGTGGGGCGCCAGCCTTGGGTGGTCTATGGGCTGATGCGAACCGCCGAGGGCGCCTCGGCGTTGCCGGCTGCGGCCGTGGCGACCACGCTGGCGGGTTATATTCTGATTTACAGTGTGTTGGCGATAGTGTTTCTGGTGTTCGCCCGGCGGCTGATCCTCAAAGGGCCCAACCTGGAAGAGCCGCTACCCGGGGAGCTGCCCGCCGCCGAAGGAGGCAAGACGTATGGATGAGGTGCAGCTTTTTCTCGCCAATATATGGTTTGTTTTGGTCGGTCTGATGCTGGTGTTCTACGTGCTGCTCGACGGTTTTGACCTGGGCGTGGGTGTATTGTCGCTGTTCGCCTGCGACGAAGACCGGCGCGGCGTGATGATGGCCAGTCTGGGCTCGGTGTGGGATGCCAATGAGACTTGGCTGGTGTTGTTGGGAGGCGCGCTGTTCGGCGCTTTCCCGCTGTTCTACGCCACGGTTTTTCATGCGCTTTATGTGCCGGTGTCGCTGATGATCCTGGGCTTGATATTCCGCGGCGTGGCGTTCGAGTTCCACGAAAACGCCGACAACAAGTTGCTCTGGGGGCTGGCGTTCGGCTTAGGCAGCTTGCTGGCGGCCTTGGCGCAGGGTGCGATGCTCGGTGCTGTGATCGCCGGACTGCCGATGGAGGGCAGCAGCTACAGCGGCACTGTCTGGGACTGGCTCAGCCCGTTCGCCGCCTTGGTGGCCGTGGGCGTGCTGTTCGGCTATGCGCTGCTCGGTTCGACCTATCTGATTTTGAAAACGACTGGCGAAATGCAACTGCGTAGCTACCGGCGGGCGCGCTGGAGCGCGTGGATTACGGCCGCCGCCGGAGCGCTGGTAACCCTGTTCACGCCTCTGATGCACCCGGCTGTGGCAGACAAGTGGTTCAATTGGCCGACGGCGCTCTGGATTCTGCCGCTGCCGCTGACCGCGGTGCTCGCCTTCGCCCTGCTGCTGCGCTCCCTGGCGCGGCGCGCCGAAGTCGCCCCCTTTCTTTATAGTTTGCTGATCTTCAGTTGCTCGTTTGCCGGGCTAGCGATCAGTCTCTACCCTTATCTGTTGCCCCCGGAGCTGACCATCGTCGAAGCCGCCGCCTCGGCGAAAACCCTGGTGTTTATGCTGGCCGGAATCGGTATGTTGTTTCCCGTCATGATTATTTATAACGGTTATCAATATCTGGTGTTTCGAGGGAAAATCGACGGTGACGC
>JASBSN010000128.1 GCA_030148915.1 Thiogranum sp. | reverse complement strand
GAAGGCATTATGCAAATGCGTGACGACGTGGCCACGGGGCAACAACTCCAGTTGGCTATGGCTCAGACCGGCCTGTTTCCCAACATGGTCAACCAGATGGTCGCCATCGGCGAGGAATCCGGCTCGCTCGACGCCATGCTGGGCAAGGTCGCGGACTTTTATGAACAGGAAGTGGACGACGCGGTTGATGGCCTCAGCAGTCTGCTCGAGCCTCTGATCATGGCGGTTCTCGGCATCCTGGTCGGTGGTCTGGTCGTGGCCATGTATCTGCCGATTTTCAAAATGGGTTCCGTGGTCTGACACAAACACTCCACGTCGGCGGCGCCGTGGAGTAAACTGCCTTCCTCATGGAACTTCTCACTGTGCTGGAACAGAGCCCGGCGTTTTTCACAGGCGCCGTTTTCGTCCTCGGCCTGCTGATCGGCAGCTTTCTGAACGTGGTCATTATTCGTCTGCCGGTGATCATGGAGCGCCAGTGGCAAAGTCAGGCGCGTGAGTGCCTAGACCTCACCCACCCCGCGGAAGCCGACAGACTGACGCTGGCGAGGCCCGCTTCGCGCTGCCCGCACTGCGGTCACGGCATTCGCTGGTATGAAAATATCCCTCTGCTGAGCTACCTCTGGTTGCGCGGTAGGTGCTCGGCCTGCGGCGCGTCTATCGGCCTGCGTTATCCGTTGGTGGAGTTATTGACGGCCGTGCTTTCGGCCGTGGTCGCCTGGCATTTCGGCTTTGGCTGGCAAGCCGGCGCCGCGCTGCTGTTGACCTGGGCGCTGATCGCACTGAGCCTGATCGACGCCGATCATCAATTGTTGCCGGATTCCATCACCCTGCCTTTTCTCTGGCTGGGTTTGCTGCTCAGCCTGTTTCCGGTGTTCGCCGGCGTGCGCGACAGCCTGATCGGGGCGGTGGCCGGCTACATGACCCTATGGACCGTCTACCAGGCATTTCGACTGCTGACCGGCAAGGAGGGCATGGGCTTCGGCGATTTCAAATTGCTGGCGCTGCTCGGCGCCTGGATGGGATGGCAGGCACTGCCGATGATCGTGCTGCTGTCTTCGGCGGTGGGCGCGGCACTGGGCGGTACGCTGATGCTCATCCAGCGTCGCGACCGGCATCAGCCGATACCCTTCGGCCCCTACCTGGCGATCGCCGGCTGGATCGCGCTGCTGTGGGGCGAATCTATTTCCAACACCTATCTGCGCTGGTCGGGCCTTGCAGGCTGACACGCCCCGACCGCTGTGTATCGGTCTGACCGGTGGCATCGGCAGCGGCAAGAGCGAGGCGGCCGACGAATTCTCGCGCCTGGGGGCCGCGGTGATCGACACCGATCTGATCGCCCGCCAACTGGTCGAGCCCGGCCAGCCGGCTCTGGCCGAGATTATCAAAAGTTTCGGCAAGGATGTGCTCGACGCAGGCGGGCGGCTGGATCGTGCGCGGATGAAACAACGGATCTTTGCCGATGTCCAACAGCGCCGACAACTGGAAAGCATTCTGCACCCGCGCATCCGCAAACAGGTGCTGCGCGAGGCCGCGCAGGCGCAGGCGCCCTACTGCCTGCTGGTAATTCCACTGCTGGTGGAGACCCGCGCCGACTATTCGCTCGATCGCGTGCTGCTGATCGATTGCCCCGAAGCGCTGCAGCGTCAGCGCATTCGGACACGCGACGCCATGTCCGAGGTGGACATCGACGCGGCGCTGCGCGCCCAGGCGAGCCGCGCCGAGCGCCAGGCGGTTGCGCACGATATCATCCTCAACGACGCCGGCCTGCCGGCGCTCACTGTCGCGGTTAAGCGACTCCACCGTCAGTATGAGGAGCTTGCTATAGCGCATTTGCGCCCTCACCCGTCCTGATAGACAATGCGCCCGGTGAATGACGTTATTATCTACGAACAACCTCTGAACGAGCGTATCCGCGCCTTCCTGCGCCTGGAATTCCTTTTCGCCCAGGCCGCCCAGCACCTGCGCGATGACAGCCAGTGGGGCAGCCGCAACACCCTCACCAGTCTGCTCGACGTACTGAGCATTTTTGGTCGCACCGACTTGAAAACCGAGGTGTTGAAAGAATTGGAACGTCACGCGACCACGCTCGGCCGTCTGGCCTCGAACCCGGATGTGGATCGCAGCCGGTTGAAAAAAACCCTGGAAGAACTGGATACACTGGGCAAGAAACTGCACGCCTCCAGCGGCCCGATTGCCGCCGATCTGAAGACCAACGAATTTTTGAGCGGTATCCAGCAGCGCATGGCGATTCCCGGCGGCACTTGCGATTTCGACCTGCCGGGGTTTCATTTCTGGCTGCAACAGCCCGCCCAGCAGCGCATCCGCGATCTGGCCGGCTGGCTGAAACGCTTCGAAGCCATCGCCAGCGCTATCCAGATGGTGCTGCGCCTGGTGCGCGAAAGCGCGGCGCTGAAACCGGTTGTCGCCGATGGCGGATTTTTCCAGAAAACGCTGGACTCCAGCCACCCCTGCCAACTGGTGCGGGTGGCGGTCAGTCGCAAAGTACCTTATTACGCCGAAATCAGCGGCGGCCGGCACCGTTTTACGGTACGTTTTCTCCACCCCTCCGAACAGGACGGTCGCGTTCGTCAGGCCACCGAAACCATCGCCTTCGAACTGGGGTGCTGCGCCATCTGAAGCGTCTTCAGCGCCCAGTGGCACACGCGCGATTAAGGGGCACGGCGTTCCTATTCACCCACCCCGAGGTTCAGCCGGGCAGGCCGTCGATGGTGCATGCGCCGGCTACGGCGCCCTAAGCCATCGACGGCCTGCCCGGCTGAACCTCGCACACCCGATCACAACAGCACACGCTCGATACCGCCACCTCTCGCCTCGTCGATAAAGCGTCGCTGCCAGTCATCTCCCAGCAACTGGTTGGCCAACTCGACCACAATATAGTCGGTCTCCAGACCGGTGTCATCGCGATAACGCGACAGGCCCTGCTGGCAGGCCGGGCACGAGGTGAGCAACTTCACTTCACCCTGTTCGACACGTTCGTGACCGGTCAGGCTGCGGATACCCGCGCGCAGTTCTTCCGCTTTGCGGAAACGGATTTGCGTGGCGATGTCGGGGCGCGACACCGCCAGGGTACCGGCCTCGCCGCAACAGCGGTCGGACAAACGCACTTCGCTGCCGAGCAGCTTGCCGGCCACCTCCAGCGGTGCGTAGGTTTTCATCGGCGTATGGCAGGGGTCGTGATAGAGATATTGCCGGCCCTCGACGCCCTCCAGGTTCACGCCTTTCTCCAGCAGATACTCGTGGATATCCAGCAGACGGCAGCCGGGAAAAATCTGCTCGAAGGCGTACTGCTGCAGCTGATCCATGCAGGTGCCGCAGGAAACGATCACCGTTTTGATGTCCATGTAGTTGAGCGTATTGGCCACGCGGTGGAACAACACCCGATTGTCGGTGCTGATCCGCGTACCCTTGGCCAGGTCACCGGACGAGGTCTGGGGGTAGCCGCAACACAAATAACCCGGCGGCAGCACCGTCTGCGCGCCCACTTCATAGAGCATCGCCAGGGTGGCCAGGCCCACCTGACTGAACAGACGCTCGGAGCCACACCCGGGGAAATAAAACAGCGCGTCCGACTCGTCGGTCACTTTGGCGGCATCGCGCACTATCGGCACCACCTTGTTGTCCTCCAGCCCCAACATGGCGCGGGTGGTCTGCGTCGGCAGACTGCCGGGCATGGGCTTTTTGACGAAGTTGATCACCTGTTCGCTGACCGTCATGCGCCCACCGGTCGAGCTCGGCGGCGGCTGACGACCTGGCGCGGAGAAGCGTTTCCACAGCGCGTATCCCAGCCGTTGCCCTTTGTAACCCCATTCGATCATCGCCTTGCGCATCAGCTTGACGGTGGTCGGATCGGTGATGTTGAGAAAACTCATCGCCAGCCAGCTGGCGGGGCTGAAGCGCTTTTTGCCCTGCTCGCGCAGAATGCTGCGCATGCGAACCGACACATCACCGAAATCGATATTGACCGGACAGGGGCTCAGGCATTTATGGCAGATGGTGCAATGATCGGCGACGTCGTTCATCTCATCGAAATGACGGGTGGAAATACCGCGCCGGGTCTGCTCTTCGTAGAGGAAGGCCTCAATCACCACGCCGGTGGCGAGAATTTTGTTGCGCGGTGAATAGAGCAGGTTGGCGCGCGGAATGTGGGTGTTGCACACCGGCTTGCACTTGCCGCAACGCAGGCAGTTGCGAATGTCGTCGTTCAGCGCCCCCAGCTCGGAAGCCTCCAGCAACAGCGCTTCCTGCTGCACCAGGCGCAGTGAGGGGGTATAGGCGTTGGCCAGCCCCGAGCCTGCCATGAGCTTGCCCCGGTTGAATATGTTATGCGGATCGACGCGCTGTTTATACGCGGCGAACGCCGCGACGGCTTCCGGTTCGAGGTATTGCATCTTAGTCAGGCCGATGCCGTGCTCACCCGAGATGACGCCCTGCAAATCAACGGCCAGCGCCATCACCCGGTCGACGATGCGCTCGGCTTGGTGCAGCATGAGATAATCGTTGGAGTTGACCGGAATGTTGGTGTGCACGTTACCGTCGCCGGCGTGCATGTGCGTGGCTACGAACAGGCGGCTGGAACGCACCTCGCTGTGGATGCGATCGAGCCTGGCGCGCAGCGCCTCGAACTCGCGCCCGCCGAAAATTTCCTTCAACGGCCGCTCCACCGCCCGACGCCAGGAGATACGCAAATCGCGGCGCAGCAGCAGATCGACCAGGCGATCATCGGCGCGCAGCGCGGCCCGGGCCTGATCATCGAGTACCGCATCGCACTCGGCCGCGGGCGCCTCGAAACGCTCCAGCACCTCCTGCCAGCGCGCGCCGATCTGGCGCAGGTGGGCGAGTGCGGCCGTGGTTTTGGCCGCGACGATGCTCCGATTCTCGTCGCTGTCGTCGTAGTCCTCGTGCTGCCGCAGTTCCGGCAGATCGCCCTGCAGGTAGTCGCTGACCGCCGCGACCAATGCCAGCTTGTTGGCGATGGAGTGTTCGATATTGATGCGCTCGATGCCTTCGTTATAGTCATTGAGGCGCTCCAGGGGAATCACTACGTCCTCGTTGATCTTGAACGCATTGGTGTGCGCGGCAATGGCGGCGGTACGCGCCCGATCCAGCCAGAACTGGCGACGCGCTTCGGCACTGACGGCGACAAAACCTTCGCCGCCGCGCCGGTTGGCCAGACGCACCACGGCCGAGGCGGCGACGGCCACCGCGTCGGCGTCGTCACCGGCGATATCCAGCAGCAGAACCATTTTTGGCAACTCGCGACGCGGCGCCTTGGTGGAGTATTTCACCGCGCGCACGTAGCGTTCATCGAGGTGTTCGAGACCGGCCAGCAGCACATCGTCGCGCCCGTCCAGGTACTCTTTGGACTCAACGATGGCGGGCACGGCCTGCGAGACATCGGTGCCGAAAAATTCCAGGCACAGGGTACGCATATGCGCCGGCATACGGTGCAGGACGAAAACCGCCGAGGTGATCAGCCCGTCGCAGCCCTCTTTCTGTATGCCCGGCAACCCGCCGAGGAATTTATCGGTGACGTCCTTACCGAGTCCTTCCTTGCGCAGCGAGGCGCCGGGCAGGGTCAGCAGCTGTGCTTCGCCGCGCGGACGCCGGCCGTCGGACTCAAAGTGCTGCAGACGAAAGCGCACCTGCGGCTGTTGGTGGATTTTACCCAGGTTGTGATCCAGCCGAGTGACTTCCAGCCAGCCGCCCTCGGGCGTCACCATGCGCCACGACAGCAGATTATCCAGCGCCGTACCCCACAACACGGCTTTTTTGCCGCCGGCGTTCATGGCAACGTTGCCACCGATGGTCGAGGCGTCCTGCGAAGTCGGATCGACGGCGAACACATAACCGCCCGCCTGCGCGCGTTCGGCGACCCGGCGCGTCACCACTCCGGCCGCGGCGCGCACGGTAGGCACCGGTGTATCGATCCCCTCCAGGCGCTGCAAAATCACCTCACCGAGCGCTTCAAGCTTTTCCGTGTTGATCACTACCGTGTCGCCGTGCAGCGGCACGGCGCCACCGGTGTAACCGGTGCCACCGCCGCGCGCAATGATGCTTAGCCCCAGATCGATACAGGCGCGCACCACGGCGGCGACTTCGCGTTCCGTGTCGGGGCTGACCACGACAAAGGGCAGCTCCACGCGCCAGTCGGTGGCATCGGTGGCGTGCGAAACACGCGCCAGGCCACCAAAATCGATATTGTCGGCGCGCGTGACGCGCGACAAACGCCGGCGCACCCGGGCGCGCAACTCGCGGGTCTGCGGAAACCAGTTTTCGAACGCCTGCACCGCCTCGCGCGCCTTGTCGACCAGGCGCAAGGCATCCCGATTGCCGTTGGCGCGGGTGACAATCTGATCGAGGCGGTGATTCAGTGCGTGGGTCAGCGATTGAAAACGCTTGCGGTTTTCCAGCAGGTCATCCTGGATATAGGGATTGCGCGTCACCACCCACAAATCGCCCAGCACTTCAAACAACATGCGCGCCGAACGCCCGGTGCGCCGTTCGCCGCGTAAGCTCTCGATCACCTGCCACATATCCTCGCCAAGAAAGCGCAGGACGATTTCGCGGTCGGCAAAAGAGGTGTAGTTATAGGGGATTTCGCGGATTCGCTGCGACATGTGACGG
>JASBSN010000116.1 GCA_030148915.1 Thiogranum sp. | reverse complement strand
TGCGGGTCGGCGGTGGTCAGGCCGTTTTCGTTGATAATCATGGTCACCTGATCGAGCCAGCGTTGCCAGCCTTCCTTGGACACACTGCTGTAAATACGCTGCCCCAATTCACCCGGGTGCGGCGGCCGTTCCAGGCCCTCGGCTTCCCGTTTCAACACGACACATTGTACAGTTCTGGCCATCGATCCCACCCCGATATCCGTTCAGCCCGCGCTGTCCTGCTGTTCATATTTTTTCAGCAGTACGCCCTCATCGCCGCAACAGTCGGCGGCGCATTTTTTCACCGCGTGCAGGTCCGCTTCGCCGGCGTCGAGATAAAACTCCACCGGGCGATTCTCCTGCGCGCAATCACAACCCTTGTCATTATACACGTAAACATTTTTCAAACCCGCCCGCAAGGCGGCGTCGCGTGCGGCGAACAGGCTGGCCTCCGGCGTCGGCGGAACATCGCTCAGCTGGTAGGCGGGGAAAAATCGTGTGATGTGCCAGGGGCTGTCGACGCCGAGGTTGTCGCGCACCCAGGCGGCGATAGCGTAGTGCTCCTCCGGGTCGTCATTCTTGCCAGGAATGATGTTGGTACGCGTTTCCACGTGCACGCCGAGTTCGTGCGCCTTGGCGATGGCGTGCAGCACCTGCTCGACGCGCGCCGGTCGGCAGATATCGCGGTAAAAATCGTCGCTCAGGCTTTTGATATCGGAGCACAGCACGTCGATGTGCGGCGCGGCCATCTCCAGCGCTTCATCGGTAATGAAGCTGTTGGAAACGTACACCGTGTAGAGGCCCGCCTGCCGGGCGCGTTCTGCCACATCGATGACATACTCCAGCCACACGGCGGGTTCCGAGTAGGTGAAGGCGATGCCCTGCACACCCGCGCGCAAGGCGCTGTCGACCAGCGCCTGCGGCGCAATCCAGGCCTCGCGGGACGCGCCCCGCGCCAGATCATCCAGGGCGCTCACGCCCCAGGAGATCTCCAGGTTGTGACAACCACCGCAGCGGAAGCTGCAACCGTAGCTGCCGACCGACATGACCCGCGTGCCGGGCCGATAGTGGCGTACGGGCTTGGATTCAATGGTGTCAATGTCGATCGCCGACAGAATCCCGTAGGAGAGGTTATACAGGGTGCCGTTGCGATTGACATGGGCCTGACAGAAGCCGCGCTGGCCGTGGCCGATCTTGCAGCGCCACAGACACAGGTGGCAACGCGTGGTGCCATTGTCCAGCTTTTCCTGCAGGCGGGTTTCTACCAATCGGTATTGTTGGGTTGCGGTCACGGCGTTACCTGGCGATGTGGGATGAATACGGCATTTGCGGCACTCAGTATAGGCGCTTTGGAACCGCTCTTTTCCCTGGCACCGACAGGGTTACTGGGAATGTTTTTCCGCCTGCATGGCCAGGTGCACGGCGTTGGCCACGCCGATCAGCTGTGCCGGCGGTTGTTCGCCGACCACCGCGTAGCCCATCGCCTGCTCGATCCAATAGAACATATGCAGCCCCTTCTGTTCGCGATAGCGGAAGTTGGAAAGCCCCGCGTAGTCCGCAATCCGGCGGATGTAGAGTGTCAGGCGATCACCCTGTGCGTTCTCGTACATGAACTGCGCGGCCATGCGGTTGGTCGAGGGCAGCAAACGCCCACCGATGAGCCTCAGCCCCTGTGCGGCAAGATCCGGGGCACGCAAATCGGTGTGCATGCGCTGCGAAACCCAGCGGTTCAGCGAGGCCTGCTCACTGGCTGGTATTTCCACCGGATAGCGGGTATCGGTGGTGTACACCAGGTGGGCGAATGCCGCCGGCTGCACCAACTCGGCCAGTTCCGGCAAGCCGCCGCCCTCCCCCCCCACCCGGCCCTTGAGATGCCAGCCAAGGGCGCCGGAAACCAGCGCCAGCGCCGCCAATAGCGCCACGCGCAGCGCCCGGCGGGCGGGCGCCCGGTACAGCTCCGGCGGAACAGTCACCGGCTGCGCCAGGACCGGATCAAAGCGCAGGTGCAGACGATCTTCGATCCGGCGATAGTCGGCGACACGCGCCGCCGCCTCCGGGTGGAGCGCCAGCCACGCTTGCACTTCACTACGCCGCTGTGCGTCCAGCTCGCCATCGACAAAGGCGTGCAATTCGTGTTCGCTGACCGTGTCAGCCGGGCGTTTCATTTAATCCGCCGCAGATGAGGGCTCGGCGGTTGCGCCTCACCGTTCAGAGACACGCGCAAGCGCTCGCGGCCGCGATGCAGGCGTGACATCACCGTACCGGTCTTGATCCCCAGGACTTTTGCCGTCTGGCGGTACGACAGCCCTTCCAGACTGACCAGCAGCAGTACCGAGCGCTGCTCCTCGGGCAGACTCATCAGGCCGGTTTCGATGTCGTGCAGCGCCGCCTGTTGATCGGCACGGCTGCCGGCACAGGGTTCTGCCAGAGCGCTCTGATGCAGCGACACGGTATCCGGGCGCCGAGCCCCGCGCCGACATTCATTGACATGGAGATTATGCATAATGGTGAACAACCAGGCGCGCATATCCGTGCCCCGGCGCCACAGGCTCAGGCGCTCCAGCGCCCGTGCCAGCGTGTCCTGCAGCAGATCCTCGGCCTGTTGCCGGTCGTGCAGCAGGGCGCACGCGTAGCGGCGCAGGCGTGGAATACATTCGACCAGCTGGTCGGCATGACGTCTCATTATGCAGTGCTATCCTGACAACCCGTTAAAGCCGTGTATCGAGAGTTTTCCGCCGCTAGGTCCACGCCCCACCTCTACCTGAGTAAACACCCGGGAGGGCGGGTTATTCCGCGCTCACTCGGCCCCCGCCCGGGCGGCCATCACCCGGCCGAGGCCATGGACCTCCGCGACCCTTCCGGCGTTATACTAGGCGTATGGGGATAGAAATAGAACGCAAATTCCTGGTCACCAACGACAGTTGGCGTCAC
This sequence comes from Thiogranum sp., assembly GCA_030148915.1. Classification (GTDB taxonomy): domain Bacteria; phylum Pseudomonadota; class Gammaproteobacteria; order DSM-19610; family DSM-19610; genus Thiogranum. Next base: position 947 of record JASBSN010000116.1, on the reverse strand, counting down.
AGCGCCACCGCTAGCGACTACCGACAGGGTTATCTGGCCGTGGTGGCGCGCTGTTCGGTGCGCGTCAGGCTGGCCGATGAGCGGGCCTGGCTGACGATCAAAAGCGGCAACGGTGGCCTGATCCGACAGGAATACGAGTATCCCCTGCCGTGCGCTGACGCCGAACAGCTGCTGGCGTTGTGCGAACCGGTGGTCATCCGCAAGACTCGGCACCTGCTCGATTACGCCGGTCACCGTTGGGAAATCGACGAATTCCACGGTGAGAATGCAGGGCTGGTGATCGCCGAGATCGAGTTGAACGATGAACACGAAGTGTTCGAAAAACCCGACTGGTTGGGCCGCGAAGTCTCCCATGACGGGCGTTACTACAATGCCGCCCTGAGCCGTCGGCCTTACTCCAGTTGGAAAGACCGGAGTGAGTAGCGAGCCTGCCTTGGTCAGTCCGCGGGCTCGCGGCTGGCGTTGAAGTAATCCAGGGCGCGGCGCACCGACTCGAAGGCGATTTCGGCCATCGGCACACGCGCAGCGCATATCCAGCGGACAGCGGCAACGTCGTCGGCGGGACGTAGTTCCGGGCGCTGTTCGAGGTCAACGCGGTAAATGAGATCGAGCGTTTTATACTCGACTCCGGCGAACAGATAGGTATTCGGAAACGAGGTAAGATAACGAAGCGGTACGTCACGCAGCCCCAGTTCCTCATCCAGCTCACGCAATAAAGCCGCTTCGGCGGTCTCGTCATTGTCGACGAATCCGCCCGGCAGATCCAGCATACCTGCCTGCGGCGCGCCGGCGCGCACCGCGAACAGGATGTCATTGTTGTGCACCACGATCGCCGCAACGGCCGCGGCGGTGTTTTGAAACCAAAGAAAGTCGCAGCGGGCACAACGCCACGACTTGCTCGAGGCCGCTTGAAAGGCCTGCGCACCGCAGTGCGGGCAGTAACTGAT
>JASBSN010000112.1 GCA_030148915.1 Thiogranum sp. | reverse complement strand
AACCCGCGCCATTTGCAGCCGTGTTCTGCAACATACAAAATGGCATTGAGTACCTGTAGATTGGATATAGAGACGTTACCCCTTTGTTTTGGCAGTAACTTCTCGATGATTTTGAAATCGGCTGATGTAATTTTCATGGGCACATTATATCAGCAGTAGTGTTAACACGCCCTAGGACAGAAAAACAGCGACATTCACCGCGCCTTGGATGATTTATCCGCAGGCGCCGTTCTGAGGCTGTAAATAAATTGTGTAATTGCTCATAGACCAATACCCTAGGGCGTGTTAACGCTACTGCTGATATAATGTGCCCATGAAAATTACATCAGCCGATTTCAAAGTCATCGCAGAGTTACTGCCAAAATAACGGGGTAATGTTTCCATATCCAATTTACAGGTACTCAATGCCATTTTGTGTGTCGCGGAACACGGCTGCAAGTGGCGCGGGTTGCCGAAAAAAACGGCAATTGGCACACGATTTATACACGCGCCAACCGCTGGGCCAAGCAAGGTGTACTTGATCGCGTCTTCGCCGCTTGAAGGGCCTTCGTCGTATCTTCTCCCGCTTCGACAAACTGGACTGCGTGTTCATGTTCTTCATTCATTTCGAACTGATCACCGAAATGAAAAGCCGAAGAGTGACAGTGGATGTTCGGCGTCCGATGACAATGAGAACGATCCTTTCCCCGATAATTGTACGGCTGGTGCAGGCGGGCATATGGGTATCAGAATGAACAAGGACGGCTCGTTCTGCATAAACCTCGGTTCATCAGTAGGTCTGGCGGCCGGAGCTGGTTGGGACCTGTGAACCGTGAGTTAAACAATGTCTAGCTTGATTTGGATCTTGATTATTGCAGTAATAATAATAGGCCTTGTCGGCGGCTATTTTCAGTTAATGCTGTTTAGTAATTTGGATAAAAGGGACAATGGAAATATTTTCTTTGGCGCATGGGTTTTCAATCCTGATGCGTTAAATGAGAAAGGAAAATATTATAAAAAGGTGATTTTTATTTATTGGGCGCTTGTCATTGTTCTGGTTGTCAGCATTCAATTGCTACGATAGCTGTGAAATTGTATGTCAGAGTATGAATAGGAGGGCGGATCTATTTAAAGCCCCGCGGGGCTGTGCGGGGCTTTATCGCTTCTAGTCCTCGCGGTATGGCGTGAGCAGATCGGTTACCGTAATATCAAAGGCCTTGGCGATCTTCTCCGCTGATGCGAGCGTGATGTTCCGCTCCACGCGTTCGATAGCGTCAACAAAAGTCCGATCCAGCCCGGCGTTCAGTGCCAGCGTCTCCTGCTGCCAGCCGTGTGAAATGCGCAGCAGCCGGACGTTCTTCGCCAGCCGCCTAGCGGCTTCAGTAACCGGGCTGCCATACGGTGGCCGCCCTGGTTCACCGACAAAATGCAACTCATCGGGGACCAATCTGGTCAGATCATCGTAGGATAGGGTTTTAGCCGGGCAGTCCTTGCCCGTAGAATGGTGATTAGCCATTACTCACTCCTTGTCAGTGGGTTGTGGTTAGCGAGTCGGGGGTGTTGGTAGCACTCTCGGTCCGCGCTTTTTTAAGGTCTCGGCTACTTCACCGTCTCGATCAGATCGATATCCTTTTTAAGCATCTCGTTGACGATCTCGTTCAGCTCTTTGCCCTTGGCGGTGGCCTGGCGCTGCAGGTAGCTGCGTACATCCTCATCGAGATACACGGGTAGGTTCAGTTGCGCATCCGGCTTGAAGAGCTTGCCGCGTTCGCCCTTGGAAAAGTCGTACTCGTCTCTCATGTGCCTTGCTCGTAGTTATGTTGCTCGTGTTGAGTGGCGGGCCGGGCTGAAATCAGCCGGATCGCCGCTTCCGTGGGCTGACTTCCTGGTGGGTATGCACCACGACCGGCAGTTCCCCGTTATCGGCCCTGCCCAGGGTAATCCAGCGTTCTTCCTGATCACTGTGGTCTTCATCATAAATCGACACGGCCAGCGGATCTCTGAAGATCGTAGCCGCCTGTTCAAAGCCTACACCATGCTTGCGGCGGTTGGCGACGGCCTTGTTCGGGTCCCAGTCAAAGGTGTACTGGGACGGTGTACTCATCCGGCGGCCGAGAAGCGGCTGGCGTCATGCTTGAGGATCAGGCCCTCGATAACCGCCTTGGCGATCTTCTTCTCTTCGGGGCTGAACTGGCTCAACGCCTCGAACTGCAACCGTAAATCCTCATCCGGGTCGCGTTCCCCATCGTCAAAGACCAGCGAGTCGATGGTGATACTCATGGCCAAGGCAATCTTCTTCGATGCCTCCAGGGAGGGCTGGGCGTTGCCGGCCTCGTAGCGGCGGATCTGGTTGACGTGCAAGCCAACCTTATCGGCCATCTCCTGTTGGGTCAGGTTCCGCTCTTTACGCAGCGTGATCAAACGTGCGGCGATGCTCATGGGACTTACCATCCCAATCGAATATCCCATGATGTGGCCTCCAGCTACCTACTTGGGTTGACAAGAATACCTTAACAGGTATGCAAAGAAAACCCATCACGGTATTGGCAGGATTTTAGGGAGAAACCCGCTATGACGCGCATCCCGACGCGGAACTGGAACGACTCAAGCAGGACCTCGCCCTTCAACGGCTGGCCGAGGCCCGGGGTATCCAGCTCAAGCGCCACGGCACCGATCTGATCGGACTGTGTCCCTTCCATGACGACCACGAGCCCAGCCTGGTGATCAGCCCGGACAAGAACCTGTCGCACTGCCTGGGGGCCTGCCAGACCGGCGGCACCGTCATCGACTGGGTTATGAAGGCCGAAGGGGTGAGCTTGCGGCATGCGGTCGAGCTGTTGCGTAACGATCTTCCTTTAGCCGCTGCCAGCGGTAAGATCCAGGTAGAGTTGTTCAAGCCGGTTATTGACTACCTCGGTATCAAACTCGGCCTCGACTTTAGCTCTGGCGCTGCGGCCCATGGCGGGCCATTGTTGTGGATGGTCGCACAGATAGATCAGTCGTTCGCTCAGTTGCTCGACATCGGCTTCGGGCACCAGATAACCCGAAACCCCGTCTTCGACCAGTTCCGGAATACCGCTGTGCCAGGTGCTCAGCACCGGTAGCCCGGTCGCCATCGCTTCTTTAAGCACGTTGGGGATGCCTTCCTGGTCGCCATCCGCCGTGGTGACGCTGGGCGCTATCAGCAAATGTGATTGGCGCAGCAATTGGGTTACTTCATCGTGGTCGCACCAGCCTAACAAGCTGACCCTATCCCGCAACTGGTATCTGTCGATGGCGGCTTCGATCTGCTCTCGGAGCTCGCCGTCACCGACCAGCGTGAAATGCACACTACGCCCCGCCTCGCAGGCGTTGGCCACGGCTTGTAGCGCATCCAGCCAGCCTTTCTTCCCCACCAACCGACCGATTCCGACTACGCGGGTGACAGCGTCCGGGCTTTTACTGCGCTCGGAGAAGGTAAAGCGGCTGCAGTCGATTCCCGAGTGCAGCACTTGCACCCGCTCAGCAGGGCACCCCGCGCTCAACAGTCTGTCCGCCAGGCTTTTGCTTACCGGCAGGAAAAGACTGCCGTGACGAAACAACGCATCGTAGTAAAAGGGCTTTTCCAGCAGCACCTTGGTCGCATCGTAACCTCTGAACGAAGTGACAATCCGGCCGTTCGTAACGCCCAGTTCCTTTAATTGCAGGGCGATCGGCCCCTGGGTTCCGAACTGGCAGTGGATAACGTCATAAGGTTGCCGGTCGGCCACTGTCAGCACCCGATAGAGCAAGTGCATATTCAAACCCGTGCGACCTCCGTCGCAGCCAATCATGACACGAAGTATCAGCCCGGGGCGTCGCCATACACCGCGCTCAAGGATAAGCTTAAACGCGACTATCAGGCGCTTTACATAGTTGTGGGGCCTGGTGGAAAAAAAACGTGTTTTATCCAGCAGCGCATAACTGGCGATTTGCGGGTGGCATTTTTCGGTTTGGTAGCGCCTGGCGGCATAGATATCGACCTCGTGTCCACGATCGATCATGCCGGTGATCTGGTTCAGGATGAACGTCTGTGAAAGCGCCGGAAACTCATTCAGAAAAAATGCGATTCTCATAGATGCCTGTCACGACGCTGGTGCGGCGTGATCAACTCCCTGTCACCGTTTATTAAAGTGTATGCGGCCAAACTCTGTGCTCAGCGTCCGTAACGTTGCTCCCACAGAGCCAGGCTGAGCAGTGGCCATAAACCCCAGCCGAAATCAACGCGCTCCTCCAAATGCTGGCGGTACAAGCCGCGCAAGGCCGCCTTGTCGAGCGCGACACCGGCCAGGCTGTCGCGCTTTAGCAGTACGTCTTCCATGTAAGGCCGCAGAGCGCCGCGAAGCCATTTTCCCATGGGGGGTTCGAACCCTTTTTTGGCGCTGGTTTGAAAATTCAGATGCCGGGCAAGGCTTTTCCGCAAAGGTATCTTTCCTTCAGCCTGTTTTAGATTGAAACAGTCGCGCCAATCGATCTGCACCGCAACGTCGATTACTTCTCGATCGAGCAGCGGCACGCGCACTTCCAGCGAGTTGTACATGCTGGCCCGGTCCACTTTGAGCAAAACGCCGCTGAGATGGCTGACAAACTCGTTCCAGCGGATCCATTGGGCGGTATCATCCGCATCACAACCGGTGTAGTCAAAAGCTTTATAGTCAGTGCGCCAGGCGGGAAGATTGGGAAAGATCTTATCCAGCCATGCTTGCGGCAAGCGGTGGTGCATGGCGCGTTGCCACTCACCCACGGACCCATAACGGTGACTGGCTGTTTGCGGCCGGCGCAACACGCGGCGCGCCAGGTGCCTCACGCGCCGCGTGTTGCGGGAATGGCAAAAATCCTCAAGCCCCCTCATCAGTTCGCCGAAACGGCGGGCATAGCCCCAGAACAACTCGTCGCCGCCGTCGCCGGAGAGCATCACGGTGAAATCGCGTCGCGCCAGTTTGGCTACCAGCAAGGTGGGGAAAATCGAAAAATCACCGAACGGTTCGCCACAGGCGGCTACCACATCGTCCACCATGGCCACGGCATCATCGGGTGCCACTTGCACGAGGGTCTGCTGGATACCCAACGCCTGGGCGTAGCGCACCGCCTCCTGGGATTCATCGGTGATGTCTCCACCGGTGCCGATGGTGAACGCCCGCATGCCGTTTTCGCAGACCTGTTGCATTTTGGCGCACACCAGTGGCGAGTCTATGCCGCCGGAAAGAAACCCGCCGATCGGCACATCGCTGACCAGTTGGCGCTTGACGGCATTTTGAATCGCCGCGTCCACCGCCTCGAGGGCCTCCTGGCCGCCCAGCACCGGGCTCTGGAAGCGCGGGAATTCATAATAGTGTCCTTGGGAAATCTGTCCGCGCCGGTCCACTTCAAGCCAACTTCCGGGCTCCAGCATGAAGGTGTTTTCAAGGATGCCGAAGGGCGCCGGAACCGCAGCAAGGCTCAGGTATAAGCTCGCCGCCACCGACGAGTAGGCAAGTCCGTCACTCCATGGGTGCGCGAGCAACTGATCATATTGGGAGGCGAAAGCCAGACCTGCCGCGTGTTGCACGTAATAGAGCGGCTTGATGCCGGCGTGGTCACGCGCCAGCAGTAGGCGTCGTTCGCGACGGTCGTAAAAGCCGAGCGCATACATACCGTTGAATTTGTTCAGTGCCTCACGTTGCCAGTGCGCCAGCGCGTACAGCACCACTTCGGTGTCGCTGCGCGAACGAAAGTTTATTCCGCATTGCTGCAGCTCGCGGCGTAGCTCGGCAAAATTATAGACTTCGCCATTGAACACCAGCGTATAGCGGCCATCGGCGGAGACCATCGGCTGATGGCCGGCGGCAGACAAATCAAGAATAGCCAGGCGGCGGAACACCAGAGTGCAAAAATCGTCCTGCCAGGCGCCGGCGTCGTCCGGACCGCGGCGCGCCATGAGTTCACTGATGGCTTCCCAGTCGGCAGGGCTCTGCCCGCCGTGAAAGCGAAACTCTCCCGCTATGCCACACATTAGATAGGGCGCCGGTCGAGGGTTACGGCTGCGCTGCCACGGATGGCCGCATCACGGTTATAGTTGTTGAAACAGTTCATCGGGGTTTTCTCAGCGGCGCGGCTTACAAGTTATTATCGGTAAAACAATCCAGACTGCCAACCAGGTGGCGAGCGCACTGTGCGTGTTGGCGCGCCTGCCCGGTGATCGGCCGTTGGCGCGTGAACTGAACGCATGTGCCTGGGTCGCCTGGCGGCGGCAAAGCGGTGGGATTATCCTCTTCACGGCGAAGCGTCAGCAACGAATATTCACGCCGCAGCCGGTGACCTCGACAGCCACAGCGAAAGCGCTAACCGGTCCGACGGCGACAGGTCAACAAAAAATACATATAAAACAAAAAAATAGTAATAGTTTTAGCTCGCCTACGCCGTTTCTCCACGGACTGTTGAAACGAGTATCCCACCCCCAGACGCCACTTGGCGCTCTCAGGGTTGTCGCTCTGCGGCAAAGCGAAGTTTTCGCGGCAACAATCTGTGCTCGATCCATTCAAAAACGCCCTGTACCAGCAGCGCCATGGCGGCGGCAGGGAGCGCGCCCTGCAGGATCAGACCCATGTCGTCGAGCCGGATACCGGTCAGTATCGGTTGGCCGTAACCGCCCGCGCCGATGAGCGCTCCCAGTGTCGCCGCGCCTACGTTGATGACCGCCGAGGTTTTAATTCCGGCGAGAATGGCGCGCGTCGCCAGCGGAAGTTCGACGATGCGCAATCTGGCGCCCGGGGGCAGGCCGAGCGCCTCGGCCGATTCGACCATGCTCCGGGGTATGCTCTTCAGCCCGGCGTGAGTGCTGCGAATGATCGGTAACAGGCTGTAGAGGAACAGCGCCACCGCCGCCGGTGGTCCGCCGATGCCGAGCAGCGGAATCATAAACACAAATAGCGCCAGCGTGGGAATAGTCTGGATGACGCCGGCGACCCCGAGCACCAGATGGCCGACGCGTGGGCGGCGTGCGGCGAGGATGCCCAACGGAACGGCCAGCACGATGGCGGCCGATAAGGACATCCCGACCAGGGCCAGATGCTCCGCGGTGCGTCGCCAGAAGCGTTGCCAGGCGGTTTGTATCCGCGGGTCGATATCCAGGTCTAAGTGTTGCTCGAGGAACTCGGCCGCCACGCTTGATTCAGTCTCACCGTGGAGTTTCACCCGCGCGTTCATCTCGCTCATCGCCGCCGCGTCAATGCGGCCTGTCAGCTGCTGGAACAGGGCCACCACCTGCGGGGCGCGTTGCTCGAGGTCGGCGCGATAGAGAATCACGGCGTTATAGGGCGGGAAATAATCCAGATCGTCCTCGAGCACGCGCAGGCGGTAGTAGGCGATTTCCGCATCGGTAGCGTATAGATCGGTTACCTGCAGCGTGCCCGATTCGATGCCGCGATAGGCAAGATCGTGGTCCAGACCCGTGACGTTTCGCTGCGTCAGCCGATAACGGCGCTGCAACCCGGGCCAACCGTCGGCCCGATCCATGAATTCATTGCCGAAGCCGAACACCAGCCCGGGGTGGCTGCGTAAATCGGAGATGGTGCGCAGTTTCAGCCGTTCGGCCAGGTCGCTGCGCACGCCCAGGGCGTAAGTATTGTTGAAGCCCAATGAGGCGCTCATGCGTAAGCCTCGCTTGGCCAGCGCCTGTTGCAGTTGGGCCTGCGTGTGAAGGTTTTCGTCGACGAGGATTTCGTGCAATAAGGTTCCTGTGTATTCCGGATAAGCGTCGATGTCGCCGCCGACCAGGGCATTCCATAACAGCCGCGTGCCGCCCAATTGGCGGCGATGCTTGGCCACCATGCCACCGTGCTGAATCAAATAGCTGAGCATTTCGCCGAGGATCACCGACTCGGTAAAACTCTTGGAACCGACGGTCAGCGTATCGGCGGTCTCGGCGGTGGCCAGCGCTGCCACCGACCAGTTCGCACACAGGCACAGCAACAGTGCTCTTAACTGGCGCCGGACACTCATCCCAGGGCTTTAGCGAGTTGCGACATCGGCGCTCGCTGGGCATTGATAAACTGCTCCACGAACGGTTCCGCCGGTGTTCGGGCCAGTTCCGTAAAGCTGCCGGTTTGCAGCACGCGTCCGTCCTTGATCAACGCCAGGGTATGGCCGAAATAGGCGGCTTCGGCGATGTCGTGAGTCACCATGACGACGGTCTTGCCGAGCCGGGAAAAGATGCTTTTGAGCTCCTGTTGCAACTCGTAGCGGATCATCGGGTCCAGTGCCCCCAGCGGTTCGTCCAGCAGCAACAGTTCCGGATCCAGCATCAGGGCACGCATCAGACTGACGCGTTGGCGCTG
>JASBSN010000108.1 GCA_030148915.1 Thiogranum sp. | reverse complement strand
TCACCGTTTTCAAATACAGCACTGCTGACGGTGGTGCCGGCCAGAGCAGTGGCTGCAACGGTCAGGTCGATACCATTGCTTGGATCGCCATCCGCATCCAGAGTCTGCAGAAAACGTGCAATATTCAAAGGCACAATAAAGTCGTCGGGTGTGCAACGTGCGGCACCATCAGTCAGCGTACCCAATTCAACGCCACCTATAGAGAAAGTTAAAGGCTGGCCGACTGTGTAGGTAAAAGTGCCGTTTGCATCGGTCGTCTGGGGCGCACTGCTGCCAGACTGAAACGTAAGCCCTTTCACTTCAGCATCGATGAATACACCGCTTGCGGTCACACCAGAGCTTGGTGGCGTCGTGCCTGAGCTGGAGCCACCACCACATGCAGATAGGGTCAGAACAAGTGGTAGTAGCGAAAATATTTGCTTATTTCTCATATAACATTCTCCCGTCTATATTCTCGTAACAGTTGTCCGTATTGCGTATATTTGAACATCACGATACCGCCCTGGTTATTAACACGTGCCACACATATCAATGATGATTGTGATTCCGCAAGTGCTGAATAACTTGCGTGTCAGGGCGTTTTATCTGCGCTCACACCTACTGAAATAAATGTGACAGACTCCTGGCGTCGTCACGCATCCCGAATCGTTTTGGGTTATCGACTGTGTGTGGCAATCATTAACAAGATATCGAATCATATTTCATGGACCACCTCACCCTACCTGCGCAGCATCAAATGAACATCACTCATTTGGGTGAAATCACAGAGCTCGGAATTGTATTGCCATGTCGCCCAGCAATTCACCCCTGTCAGCCGCTTACAGAGTGCGTCACTGCGCAATCCTGTTAATTTCACCCAAATAGGTGATGCTTGTTAACCTTTGCCTGGCTCACTATGGTTCCGGGAAAATATTTTAATATGACTTCTTGTTAATGGGCGCTTTAAATAAAATGTACGGATCAATAGGTCTTCCTGAGCTTGCCAATCGCGGCGTCGGCTTCATCTTTCTGGATCGATGGGGGGTAATTCTCCGTTGCAGTGCGCTGGCACAATCCATCCTTGATGAGCATCCGGCCATCGGGATTGATGAGAACACCGTTGTCGCCTATCGGACAGAGGATACTATTCGGTTGCGTCACCTTATCGAGAGATCCCTCCAGACCAGATGTGAAAGGAACGCCAGATCGATGGAAGCCATGGGGCTAAAGCACCCCGACGCAGATTCACCTTTAGCGATAGTTGTTGTCGTCATCAGGTCAGAGGGCAGGCTGGAAGGCGTGAATCTCGGCGATGTGCATAGCGCATTGTTACTTCACGATTACCGACGAACGCTTCCGATATCCACCGATCTTTTATCGCAGATGTACAGATTAACGCCGATGGAAGCACAAGTGGCCGCTGCTATCGGAAATGGCATGGACGTTGGTGAAATCGCCAAATCCAACAACACCACGAATCACACCGTTCGCAGCCAGCTAAAGGCGATTTTTCATAAAACCGGCACTCGACGCCAGGCCGAGCTGGTCAGACTCCTGGTGAACGGGCCTTATTGTCTGGGGTCTTGAATTCCGTGCGTATTTCGCAGCCGTATGTCGCCGGCGCAGGTATATTGCCTGTTTTGCGGTTTGGCGCCGGACGGACAGGATCAAGGGCTCCAGCGAGCCGCTACCCACCTCGACGGACAAGTTCGATGCGGGCTGTGGCCGGTCCAGCTTCAGCAAGCCGGATGCGGATGATTCCATCAACGAAGTACGCGCCACCGGCCATAGTGTGAACCGGGCAGTTACACAGAGCTATTTACAGCCTTCTACTCCCTGACCGGGCGTTTCGCCAGTTTTCGCTGCAGTGTCCTGCGATGCATGTGGAGTTTGCGCGCTGCAGCAGAAATATTTCCCTCACACTCTGCCAGTACCTTTTGCAGGTGCTCCCATTCGAGCCTCCTTACGCTCATTGGGTTGGTCGATACACAAACCCCCGGGTCGCCTTCGTCCTTATGCAGCGCGGCAAGGATTTCGTCCGCATCGGCGGGCTTGGCCAGGTAGTGTGTGACGCCCAGCTTGATGGCCTCAACCGCAGTCGCAATACTGGCGTAGCCGGTAAGAATGACCATGCGAGTGTTTTCATCGCGTCTATGCAGTTGCGTTGCCAGTGACAGTCCGGATTGCTGACCAATGCGCAGATCGATCACTGCGTACTCCGGGTCGAGATTTTGCGCTTTCTCCAGGCCGTCGGCGATGTTGTGCGCGCTCTCGACCTGATAGCCCCGGTCCCGCAAGGCCTCTTCGAGCACCTCGCAGAAAATCTCATCGTCATCGACAAGCAGTAGGGTGGGGCGAGCAGCGGCCGTCTCACTCACGGCGTGGGGGCCATCGCGGTTAACGGAAATTGAATGCGTGTGCAGGTGCCGCCGCCCTGGCGGTCAAACAGGGCGATATCACCACCCAGACGTTGCAGTGTGGCATGTGTCAGCAGCAGCCCCAGACCCATGCCGTGTTCCTTGTCGCTGGCTTGGCATTCCCCGAGTGTCGAGCTGATATTCGGATGCAGCCCTGGTCCGCGATCCAGGATATCGACGGTGATGTGCAGCGTGTCCCAGCGGACGTTCATTTCAACTTCGTTTTCCGAGGCATCTGCCGCATTGTTCAGCAGGTTTATGATGGATTGCTGCAGAGTCTGTTCGTCGATAATGGCGGTGCTGGCTGGTTGCAGGGGGAGGTTTACGGAAATCGATGCACCGTGACGTTGTGCTTTCCAGGTATCGACAACCCGTTCCAGCCAGGTCTGGACCGGAATCAAACCCCCACTTTCCGCACGTAGTTCGCCGGTCGAAGCCGAGATAACCGACAGTGCCTGTTTGCAACGATCGACCTGGCTACGTAGTATTTTCAGCTTGCGTTTTATCCCCTCCGGTACGTCCGCACGGGCCAGTTCACGCGTGAGCACGGCCATTGTGGATAGCGGCGTTCCGAGCTCGTGCGCGGCACCGGTCGCCAGTGTGCCCAGTGCAATTAGCTGCTCATCCCGCAATGCCTGTTCGCGCGCCTGCGCGAGCAGCTTGTCGCGCTGGCGCACTGAGTTGGCAATGCCAACAACAAACCAGGCGATAAGTGCGGCACTGAGTGCGAAACCGAACCACATTCCAAAAATATGCTGGCTGAACGCCTGGTCATGATGCATGTGGGCATCACGACCCAGTGGCTGGTAGAAAAAAAACAGTAGCGAGTAACACAGTGTCGTCAGGGCCGCCATCAGCCAAACGGCCGCCGCCGATAAAACCGTGGCGGCAATGATCAGGGGGATAAGAAACAACCAGGCAAAGGGGTTGGTGGCGCCACCGGTAAAGTAGAGCACAGCGGCCAGCGCCAGCACATCAATGCACAGTTGCAGAAAAAACTCGCGGTCGCTGAGCGTGACGTCACAGTGGGCGCGTCGCCAGGTCCACAGGCTGGCAACAGCCATGAGGGAAAAGATGATGTACAGGGGGCTCAGGGGTAAGGGGACATCAGCGAGATAATTTACGCCCAGAACGACAAGCAATTCAGCGATCAGCAATAGCCCTCGCAGTAGCGCCAGACGCTTGAGGTTGCTCGAGCTGCTCGATCTTGCAGGGCCCTGTATCAGCACGATGAGTTTTCTATCAGTCAGCCGAAAAAACAGATTTGGAGAAATTGTCGCGCTAATTATGGCAGTTTTCCAGTGGCCTTACGAGGTAGCAAGTCTTGACCGGGGGGCGGCGTCAGAACGCTCGGGTCTGCTGCCAGCAGTGTCCTGATAAGCTGGCGATAACCCGCAGAGCTCCAGTCGCGCGGTCCGATCATACGGCCGGTAAAACGTCCGTCTGCGCCAATGAGATAGGTGGTCGGTAATACCTGGACTTCGTATTGGCGGCGCACTTCACCGTCGGTATCCAGTAAGACGGGGAAACGAAAGTCTCCGGATTCGATGAAGCTGGTAACCTGAGCAGGGTTTCCGCGGTCGGCAGCTACCGCCAGCACCACCAACCCGTCCTTACTATATTCATTCCACAGTCTTTGCAGGGCAGGCATCTCCTCGCGGCAAGGCAGGCAGAAAGTCGCCCAGAAGTTGAGCAATACCGGTTGTCCAAGGAAGTCGCTCAAACGCAGCTCGTCGCCGTTGGGTGCAGCCAGAACGAAATCCGGTGCAAGGACGCGTTGCTTTGGCTGCGCGATACCAAGCGCCTCTAGGTCAGGTGCTGCCTGCACGCCTGAAGCATTCACAAGCAGTATCAGGGGCATCAGCAGTCTGCGCATCCCCGGGCTCTGTATGCTGGCCATCAACGGCTATACGCCTTTAGATAGGTTAGCAGGGTGTCGCGTTCCTTGCTGCTGATCGGCGCCATGCCTCGTTCCTGTATACGCTGTTCCATAATCGGCAGTAGCCGTTGCCAGCCCGCATAGGAAAGTCGTTGCGGGTGCGGCAAGGCGTGGCAACTGCCACAGCGGGAGCGATAAGCGTCGGCACCCGCACTCCCTTCGTCAGGAATCTCTGTATTGCCAACAGGCATGAGCGAGCAGCCCGTGAGCAGCGCCAGGGAGGCCAGCGTGAGGATGGATAAACGCCGTGCTTTGGTATTGTTCATGACTCTCAGAACCCCAGTTTGCTTTCGGCTTTGGCCCGGCCGAGGCCATAGCGGATACTCTTTCTGGTTGGAAGCTCGATATACCAGGTCAACATCACGCGGTAATCGGTTTCAAGTTGGGGGCCATTAAGGTCACGGTGTAAAGGCACGCCGACGCTGAAATCCACAATATGTAGCGGGGCAGGCTGCCACTGAAACCCCACGGTGGCGAACAGCTGTGTGCCGCCATAATTGTCCGGATCCCAAAGCGGCGTCATGTAGGGAGAGTCAGGGTCACCCTGAATAACGTGACCGGACTGGCCATTTTGGGCCTCATCCATTTCGCCACTGATGGAGTCCTGATAGTGGCCATTGAGCTGTGCCTGCAACAGAAAGTCGTAGCGCACCTGGAACATGCCATAGAGATCAAGCCGGAACTCGTTACCCGGCCGATAATCACGCTTGTTGTCGTACAGCCTTGCGGTGTAGGCGCTGTTGGCACCCCACCACCAGGGCGAGGCGGAGCCCTGGTAAAGCAGGCCAATTGTCGGATCGAAGGTGCCGGAGCCAAGTTGCATGCCGTAGGGTGCCTGTTCATTTTGACGCAAATCCACCGGGTGCTCGCTGTTCTTTTGATTGATGGAACCGGTGGGCAAGCTCAGCCCGAGCAGCAGTGAGACCTGACGAGTAGGGATCAGCGGGTCGTCGCTAAACAGGCGGTACTTGGCCATTAACATGGTGTCGGCAAGGCCATCGGTTTTCATGGTAAAGCCGCTTTTACCCGTCAGCCCCTGCATCGTGCTGTTAAACTGCATATCCATAGCGTTTTTCTTCCACATCAACATGGCACCTGCAAAGAAGTCATCGCTGATGCTGTAGCCCAGGGTCAGATTCAACATGCTCATGTCCATGTCAGTCGGTGTCGCCATGAACTTTCCGGTTGGTTGGCCCATCATCACCGGCATACCCAGCAGGCTGTTCGGGCTGACATTGTTGGTGCCGTCGCGCAGACCCTCCATGCGCATGTACGTCGGGCTGAGCTTGATACGCCATTCGTGGGTTTCCGGGATACCGCCACCCGGGATGTTCATGGGCATGTTGCCGCCACACTTGCCGCAACACAGCCCCACATATGCCGCTGCGGGCGTTTGTAAGATCACTAAGCACATGCCCAGGTAAAAGCGTACTGGTTTTCGCCTGTTCATTGATTTCCCTCGTGTTTACTTTGTGGTTTGTTATAAAACACCAGCTGCTACAAAGCCCGGGCGGCCGCACGGTTGTGGCGCCAGGGAATATTGCACGGATAAAAGGGTAGAGCGCAGCGTCATATCGGGGAAGTGACAAATTGCCGCATCCCCGGCAGAGGCGATTTCCAACGGGGCGCGTCGGTGGAGATTCAGGTCATGCCGCCGCGGCAGGCAGAGGGAGACAAAGCCCGGCCGCGCCAGCCCGCCTCGCCGCGACCAGTTATCGTTGCAGATGCGGAAAACAAACCGGGTGACCACGGTGGCGCTCGAGGCACCGGTGCCGAGGCCGCACGCCACGTCGCAATGTTCGCTTCTAGGCGCCCAGACGGTGAACCCGAAAGTCGAGCGCTTTTGTCGCGATCGTGTCCGAAAATTATTGCTGCTACACGGTGGGACACGTTACACTGCGGGTAGCAGACAACAGGGAAAATCCAGACGAAATGAGCAAACGGTTTGAAGCGAAATGTCAGGAGTTTAACGATCTACCGGAGGGTTGACCCGCAATGCAACCGACGCGCGCACATGCCTGGATATTTCTGGCCGTCTCGGACGAGCCCGTTGCACTGACTGACCTGATTGGGGTGGCTGAGGCTATCAACCACGCGCTACCCACCCGCGAAGAGCTGCAAAACAGTTTGGGTTGGTTGAAAGCGAACGGTTTTATCGCCGCCAGCGAGCATATCTATCAATACACCGAAAAAGGCGCTGAGCTGCGAAGCAGTGCGAATGCCTCGCAGCATTCGATGGCTGGAACCTGGGAATTTGTGGAAAACGTATTTGTCGAGATCGATGATCCGGCGCAGGCGACAGAAGAGATTTCCTCGCAAGCCTATGATGAAGGCGTCAAAGCCTACGAGAAATGGTTTCAGGATACGTATAAACTGCTCACGGGTAAATAATTCGCGAGTTTTCTTCCGCGCCGCCGTCAGGTGAGCGTTGTCTATGCTGCCGGCGGTGTTTGCGCTGTCGCTGCGCGAGGCAGATTTTACCCCGATAAAGCAGGGTCAACAGTTCAGCATTTTGAATTAGTGCTATCGAAAAATATCGCTTATCGCGCTTAAACGGGCGCGTATACTGGTTCTTCATTGCCGTGCCACCGCCACTGAAGGACTCACGCATATGAAGGATGAAACCCTGGAGGCGCACCGGCCGCAGTTTGCCTCGGCGCCTCGGCAAGCACGTAAAGCCGCCAGTTTTTACGAAGCTATTGATGCGGCCGTCGAACTTAAACCCATGGTCGGCGTCGCCCGCCGCGCGTCGCGCGAACGTCGCGCGGCATTGTCGCAACTGGGAAAGATGGGGTTGCCGCCCGAAGACCGCTAGCACCACGGCATTTGTTCCGGTTCTGCAGGGGGCGGGGGGGCCGCATTGCCGACCCGCGGCCAGTCCAGACAGGGTCGGCTCAGTCGCTGAATTTCACCGGTCGGGTCACCTGAATGTCGGAAATAAATACCACGCCGGAATGTTCATTATAAAAAGGCGCAAACCCCTGCAGGATGGGTGCTACTAGTGCTTCCGGGACGGCCGCGATAATCATAATCAGTACGTCATCCTCATTGAACATTAAGTGGCCGTCATGGAAACCGTGGCTACCCTTACCGGAGATATTATTAATAATGGTGTAACCCTTGACGCCGATACGATCCAGCAGATCGGTGGCAAAGGCCTCATACTCGCCCTCCAGGATGATTTCGAGTTTTTTCAGCGGACTGAATTTCAGATTCTTCATAACGCAATCGCCTCCTGATCTGCCGGCAGCGCGGCACTGGCCGGGCCAGTATGTTGTTGCCACTGGCCCTTGTGATGAATGTGAATGTGTCGGGTTTCGGGGTCCACCACCATGACACGGATCCAGCCGTTATTCAGCAAACGTCGCACCACCGCAACCCGCTTGATGGCAGACAGCACGTTTTCAAACGGCGCTTCAATTACCGTCATCAAGCGCATGGGTTCGTGATAGGGCTGGCCGTCGGATAACACCGTTTGCGCCGGCAGGCCGGTGCGCAAATCGCTAAGATTGCCGGTCATCACGCCGAAGCGTCCTGCCACGTTGTGGTAAACCTTGCTGCCGCTGCCGTAGTGCTCGTTGTCCACCGTGGAAAAATAGTGTTCCATATTGATCCACTGGCCCACCACCAGCGGGCCGGTCAGAATATTCTCCAGCAGGCGATGCTTGCGGTCGACCCGATAATCGTAGGAATGCAAAAAGGCGCGACCCTCAAGTGATAAGGACTCGGTGAGCGAGCGCCGGCCGATGATGAAATACGCATTACGTGACAAGCCCCACTCCGGCCGCACCTGCGACCAGTCCATGGCATTGCGCATGACTTGTTTGGCGGCATCCGCCGGATTCAAGGCGCCGGATTCATGATCCAGCGTCGGCATCCGTTCCTGTGCGCATAAACGACAGGCCGCGATCAAACCGCTTTGTAAACGGTCGATATAAACCGGGTGTGACGACGGTAATAAATCCAAATCATGTAAATGCACTTCATCCGTCGTGGTGTTGTGCAGCGCGGGAATAAACCAGGCATCATCGGGAATATCGATATTCTGTTCCCGCAGCCGCTGGCGCACCGCCGGTTTGTTGGCCATGTTGGCAAAAATACGTGCATTGAACAAACCCAGGTTGCCGCCACAGGCACCGCAATCCAGGGCCGATTCATAAGGATTGTTTTCCGATTGGCTGCCATGACCCACCGCCAGGATAAAGCGCGAGAAATTCTCTGTCAGACCGATGGCACGCAACGCCTGCGACACGAATACCACCTGTTCATCCAGTGAAAACCCAATGCGCGCCAGACGCTCCATTTGTATGCGCGCATCCGCCGGGTTAATCCGGTAAGCGTCCCGCAGGCGTTTAATGAAGTCGGCGCCCTGTGCTTCGCTGAGTTTTAATTGCTGTTGCAATAAAGGCGCTGTTTCAATGCGACCCAGTGCGGCTTCGCGTAATTCCCGAATCAAGTCGTCCTTGATATGTTCTGGTGAAATTTCCAATTCATGTTCAACCGCCTTGGCAATAACCGCGCGTTGTACCGCGCGTACGATAGAATCGGCCTGTTCACGACTTAATTTGTCGATCAACAAATGGGTGCGCGGCTTCTGGTGATGCACACGCGAACGCCAACGATTGTAGGTGCTTGGCGCCAGTGTTTTACCGACCATATCGAGGCCAAACAGCAAACCGATCGCTTCAACCGTTACAAAAGGCGTGAGTACCGACTCCTTCAGTTCATGCATGGCTTTTTCCAGGGTGGTCAGTGCAAGGGCGTCATGAGCATCCGTTACCGACATTTCCATGACCAGGTTTTTGGGCGTCAGCAATACCGGGCACAAATGGATTTCGCTACCCTTGCCGAGTTCCATGAAACTCACCGGCACGCCGAAAAATCCGGCAATACCGAAGGTCTGGTAATCACCCACGCTTTCCAGATGGCGGCGCAAGCGTTCGGAACGTGTGTCGATACAAAACATGGCCTGGGCGAAGGGGCGTTTTCCCCTGGGTTCAGCCGGTGTTGTTCGTATGCCCTGCAACAGATATTGCATGGACGTGGCTTCCATGGCCTCCAGCCATAACATGCCTTCATGTTGTTCAAGGTCACGCACGGTATCAATCAGGCCGGCTATTGCCTCATTCGAAAGTTTTTCAAGGGCCGCACCTGAATCGACGTGTGTGGAGAGCTGGCGCAGTGACTTTGCCAGGGAATTGGCATCGCGCACACATTTTTCCTGGCGGTAAGCCTGGCACAGCCGGGAAATCTTGTCCTGATTACCGCTAAGTAATACGGATTCCACCCGTTGTGCCCAGGCTGGCAGAATATGTCTGCCGTAAAACTCATGGCGCAAATACGCTTCCATAGGACGCTGGTGTACAAACTGCTCCAGCGCCTCGGCCGTTTGCGGCAAAGCGTCAACCCCGCGTTCGCGTATCAGCGCCAGTGCCAGTGTCAGGCGTATGGCGAGAAAATCGACCAGGTCACCGGGATACTGGCGGCCCCGATGATAATTGCGGGCATTGGAACGCCAGCGAATGAAACCGGCCCAGCCATGTAAGCGCGCCAGTTCGCGGCGGAAATATTTCGTCCAGTGATCCTGAGGAATCTTAAGGGATTCCATTACATGCACAATAATGCCTTCCGGATCCTTGTCGACCTCCAGAGTTTCGCGGATTTGCCGGCCACGCAGAAACAAACGCGCGTTGCGGCGTGCGACTTCACGCCAGGCAACAAAAAATCCCTGTTCACGATCCGGCATTTCCCATGCCGACTGGCCTTCGTCAAAGAAATCCAGGCAACTTTTAATCACTAGTTCATCCAGTTCTTCGCCGATGCCCGCGCCATACAAAACATCCAGGGTTTCGTAAACCGGGCGGTCGAGCAACAGGATTTTTTCAAGTTGTTGCACCAGTTCAGAGGCATCAACGTCACGCGCATCCTCTAGCGGTTCGCCGCGCAGCGCGGCGCGAATATTATGTGCCGATACCGTGCAATCAGATGAAAAAACCGGTGTTTTCAGTTTTGTCAGCAGGCTCATTAACCACGACTGAAGATTTACCCCCTCCAGTGCGGGGCGTTGCTGCACGAAATTAGCAACGCCTTCAGCCAAGGCCTGCCGGCTGATCTTGTTTTCCGCGTAATAGCCTTGATAAAGATGGCGCGGTAAAAAGCCGGCGCCATGGAACAAACGCCTGCCTTCGGCAACCGCCGTTTCAAATGGCAACTGTTCCAGCCCGTGCAGGGGGTTGTGATGAATGAATGCCCGCATCGGCCAGAAATAGGGAATCGGCTCACCCGCGACAAAAATCATACTGCGGATCTGCGCTTTCATACCCAGCGACAAACTCATAACATAACCTCCGCTGTATACAGACCGGTGATAACCAGTAGGATGAATAACAATACATAGAGGCCTGCGATCGTTCGGCTGATATCCCTGTGGCGAACGCCGGCAACCGGGCCGACCAGCATTTCCTGTAACAGGCGCGCACCGGACCAACTCCACAACAACCACACGGTTATCAGGCCGACTGCAGCAGTCGGCACCCGATTGACAGCGTTCGCAACAGTACTCAGCATGGAGAAAAATGCAGGGAACAGCGGGCTTCCGATGACTGCCAGCACGGCTACTACCAGTGCCACGGCCAGTCGCGGCTGTGCCTGGGCCACACCGCTGACAACCCCGGCGTAGGCAGATTCATAACGCCGTTCGAGTTCGGCCACCAGCATGGCCAGTAGGGCTAGTGGCAGACTGAAAGCCAGTACCTGCAACAGGAGATCATGCGGCTTCGCAGTCACGCCCATCGTTACCCAGCCCAGAGACCACGAAGAGGTCGCGAGGAAGCCGATCCATACACCGAAGTCTCTGACCACGACGGCGCGGAAGCCGTACAGCATGGCACTGAACAAGGCCCATATCAGAAAGCCGTTTGAAATCCCGGCCGGCATCGTGCTTAGAATCCAGACACCGGGCAGGGGCCAGAGCAGTAATAACGCGGCCCGTAACCAGGCATTGCGTGTATGTTGAAAAAGGCCATTAAAAATCATGCCCAGCGGAAACAATGGCAAAAAAATTCCGGCGAGGATTAAGTTCAGTGCCTGCATATCAGACCCATCGCAACCAAACATTTAACTGCACGGCCAGCCGTTCCAGCCGGCGTGACATCCAGGTATACAAATCGCTCACATAAAATTCACGCGAAATCAGCGCGTAGAACCCTAGCCAGAGGGGATGCGTGCGCTGCTTGCGCCGGCCATTGCGTTCGCTGTAATAGGTATGCATCCACCCGGCGACAATAATCGCCGTTACCAGTACCACCAGCACGTCAAACCAGATCACATCGATGCCGGCGGCGGTATAAATCTGCGCACGGAACGTTTCATCAGGATAGAGGAATACATCGAAGCCATGACCGATCAGCGTGTAACCCAGAACCACCACGGAGAAAGAAACAATCACCAGCGTGAACAAACGCGCGAGATTATCAGTATGCATGCGATAGGCGGTGAAAAGCAGCTGGGCACCGGTGACCCAACCGAAGAACAACAACACAATCGCGCCCTGCTTCTGGTAGAAATCCTCCGCCACCAGCCAGTGGGCCAGTAACAGAATGGCTGCTGGCACCAGCAGGGTCATGGCCGCCATTAATAACCAGGGTTTCCGGTTGCGCGCCGGGTTCTTTTCCACCACAAAATTGTAAAGCGGATCTTTGGGTACGCCGTCATCCTTGCGTGCGGCATTGATGACCCCGCCGGCGCTGAGAAACAGAGTGCCCTTGAACACACCATGTGCAATCAGGTGATAAATCGCCAGCGAAAATGCACCGACGCCGCATTCCATAATCATGAAGCCCATCTGCCCCATGGTTGAATAACCCAGCGATTTCTTGATGTCGTTTTGGGTCAGCATCAGCACCGAACCGAACACGGCGGTTGCCAGGCCCACGATAAACACCCAATGCAGCACGCCGCTGGTATGAACGAATAGCGGCGCAAAACGGTTAATGAGAAAGCCGCCAGCATTGACAATGCCGGCGTGCATCAGTGCCGACACCGGCGTCGGGCCACTCATGCTGTATGGCAACCAGGTGTGCAATAAAAATTGCGCGCTTCGCGCATAGGCAGCAATCGCTACTAGCGCGCCCACCACTTCAACCAGCGGCAGACCCATTACTGTCTGCATGTCTGGCGTATCACTCAGGCGTTGAAAGATCACCGACAGGGACCAGCTGCCATAGGCTTGATACAATAGGGCTGCGGCCAGTAACAGCGGTAAGTCGCCAAGGCGATAGGTGATCCAGGTCCAGAACGCGTAACGATAGGCCGGCCGGCTGCGGGTATCGAAACCAAGCAGGAAATAAAGCAGGATGCCGACCAGATGCCAGGCGATCAGTAGGGTAATCAGGTCGCCGGCTGAGACCATCAGCAACAGGGTGCCGGTCATGAGATCAAGCAAACTGAAGAATCGGGCATAACCCGGTTCTTCCGCCATATAGCGTACCGAATAGAGATGCACGATCAGACTGATGGCGGCAATGACCAAACACATCAGGGTGCTGAGCGAGTCAAATCGTATCAGGCCCCAAGTGGATGAAAGGCTGTATTCATGGACACCTGGCGCTGACAGAGCCAGCCATAAATTCACCGCCGCAAACAGGAATGTCACCCAGGTTGCAGCGACACTCATCAATGCGACGCGGCGTCGCGGATGGCCGGCCATCAGTTGTGTTAAAATGGCCGAAACGAACGGCAGTGCGATAACCAATAGAATCAGCTGCTGCATGATCTGTTTGTCCCTCGCTGCTCTGGGCCCGCACCGCATGAGCCAGATGCACATTTAACGGGTCGGACTGTTAATCCGCCTGTGTTATTTCACGTAACCAGTCGCGTGAGACTGTTTACGTCCGGGTTGCAGCGAGTATCCGGAATCTATCCACCCCAGACTACTCAATTCTGTTTAATGAATAGATCAGCTTTAGGTTATAGGTTGTGAGGGTCCTGGCAGGAAAATACCCTCCGACCATCATGCGTTTTATCCGGTTCGCGCAGCGACCATTGATAGATGCAGCTCTATACATGGGATAAAAAACTTCTCGTTTTATTAATCGGTGAAACAGTCTATAAATGACCCTTAACGGTGGCCTCGGTGGTCACACATGGGCGCGTGAGGCGCGCATGTCCAAATTGCAATGAGCGGAATGATTTCACTCAGAACTTACGTTTATATTGACGCCTTGCAGCCGCAGCTGGCCGCCTATATGGCCACGGTCTCCCAGGGGTTTTTGCCCGTCCCGGGGGATGCTTGTTTGTGGGTGGAAGTCTCCCCAGGCATGGCGGTGCATCGGCTGACCGATATCGCGCTCAAGGCCACGCGCGTGCATCTGGCGCAGCAGGTGGTGGAACGTGCCTACGGGTCCATGGTGATCCACCAGCGTGATCAGAGCGACGTGCGTGAGGCGGGCAATATCCTGTTATCCCGAATGCAGACCACCGCGCAGGATCGTCAGATCTGTCGGGTGATGTATCAGGAAACCATTCGCGGCATGACGCCCGACCATTGCGTGTTGATCAACCGCCAGGATCGGCGCGGTTCCATGATCCTGCCGGGACAGAGCATGTTTATTCTCGAGACCGAACCCGCCGGCTACATCATCTATGCCGCCAACCAAGCGGAAAAAGCCGCCAATATCACCCTGATTGATGTGCGCGCAGTCGGTGCTTTCGGACGTATGGTGCTCGCTGGGCGCGAGGGTGATATCGATGAAGCTGCCGGCGCGGCCATCGCGGCCATACAGAATCCTGCGGTCACATAAACAGGGGGCTATATGCATCGACAGGAACTGCTTTCACTGCTCGAACAGTATCGAACGCCTTTTAACAGCGAAGCTGGCTATGTCACACGTACCCGCCGTTATGTCGAGCAAAATCCGGACTGCTTTAACCGCGAGCTCTGGCCGGGCCATGTGACCGGCTCGGTGTGGGTGGTGAATCCTGGGTGTGACAAGGTGCTGTTGCTGCATCACCGCAAACATGACCAATGGTTTCAACCTGGAGGCCATGCCGATGGCGATGCCGATATCCTGCGTGTCGCCCTGCGTGAAACCCACGAAGAAACGGGCTTGCCTTACGAAGCAATTCGCCTGGTGGATGGCGGAGTTTTTGACGTCGACATTCACAGCGTGGCGGCGACCGATTACGGCCAGGAACATCATCACTATGACATTCGTTTTCTGGTGGAAATTGATGATCGCTTGGCAATCCCCGGCAACGATGAATCACACCAGATACTTTGGGTGCCCCTGGAATCCGTACCGCATTACAACCACAACCTATCGACGTGGCGCATGATGGAAAAGACGCGGCGCATGCGCAGCCTTACGGCCTGATCGACAGCAGCTCGTTATCGAGCCGGTCATCTGCTTTCACTGTCCGGTTTGGCTGCTTGCTTTCTGCTTTGGCAATACTTTCCCGGAGGGCTCAGCGGCGGACAAGGCAGCGGACATTTCCGGCCACAGGGATTTCATTTTTTCGCGCATACGGGGCTCGACATCCAGGGAGAACTGCAAAAACGTCTCGGCGACCAGCGATAGTTCCTTGCCCTTTGGATAGACCAGATACCATTGGCGCATAATAGGGAAGTTTTCCACATCCAGCAGCGCCACCGCCCCATTCGGTCCTTCCAGAGACAAGGTATGCAAGGACAATATGGCCACGCCCAGGCCGCCCACGACGGCATGCTTAATGGCCTCGTTACTACCCAGTTCCATACGGACTTTTGGCCGCAAACCGTGACTTTCAAACATGCGCTGCGTAGTGTCGCGGATGCCGGAACCCGGTTCGCGCAAAATCAACGGTTCTTCGACAATACGCTTTAACGGAATATTCTTTTCACCTACCAGCGGATGATCCCGCGGCGCCATTAACACCAGCGGATTGGGTGCAAAAGGATAGGACTCGATTTCCAGCCCGTCTTCCGGCGCCTGACCCATGATATACAAATCATCTTCATAGGCATTTAGCCGTTCGATAATGCGATCACGATTGGAGACTTTCAGTGCCACATCAATGCCCGGATACAGGCGGCAGAACTCGCCCAGGATCTCGGGTACGAAATATTTGGCAGTGGTGACGACACCAAGCCGCAGACGTCCGCGTTTCAAACCTTTATGGTCGGAAATTTTCATTTCCAGATTTGCCAGATTGGCAAAAATCTTGCGGCAGGATTGGTACAGCTCATTACCGATTTCGGTGGGGCGTACGTTGCGGCCGACTTGTTCGAACAGGGGCAAGCCCAGAGCATCGGAAAGCTTTTTGATCTGCATGGATACCGTGGGCTGGGTTACGAATAATTCCTCGGCGGCACGAGAAAAACTGCACAGGCGCGCACTGGCTTCGAAGATTTGTAATTGTCTCAGCGTGGCATAACGGATCAGATAATCCGGCATCGCTGAGGGTGGTGTGTAGCCCGGTTCTCTGAATGGCGGCGGCATCGCACTCTCCTTTCATTGTGTAAGCGGGTCGGTGATCAGTTCACTACAACTTGAAACGTGACCCACGCCGGAATTAGTCCGGCCAGACACGGCCCCCCAGGTGGCAAGTATCCGGCGAGCGGGCACCGTCCCCCTGACGTTTCTTTGCAGCGCTGGCGCTCGATGCAGGCGCTTTCCGGGCCGGTTTGACCGCGGCCGGTTTGTCCGGGAGCGCTGCCGCGGCGGTTTTGCGGGCCACGCTACCGGTTTTACTTTTGCGCATCGAGGCAACCAGTTGGTCACCGGTTTTGTTTTTGCTGGTCATAGTTGTTTCACCACTTCGTCAGTCAGGTTTTTGATTTCTTCAGCTGCGCTACGCGCCTCGGCGCCTCTATCGAGGACACTGCAACCGTGCAACATCGCATTGCGGTAAGCCACGCGCCTGACGATGGCGGTAGTCGCCACCGGTAAGGCAATTTCCGCAAGCGCATCGTGCATCAATCGCGATAACCGGGTTCTCGGCTCAAGCTGATTGACCACGAGTAGGGCCTTGATGCCCGGATTCACCGACCGGGCCCAATCCAGTGTGCGTTCGACGTGTATGCTGGCCCATAAATCCAGTGGCGACGGCAATACAGGAATAAGGGCAATGTCGCTACAGCTCAAGGCCTGACGCGTCTGCTCCGAGTGTACCGAGGGTGGGCAATCAATAACCATCCACTCACACCGGTTTTGGTACTGGCTGACGGCCGCTTTCACATCATCGACGGCATCGACCACGGCAACCAGATCGCTCGCATCGGAAATATCGCGCCACTGCAATGACGAGCGTTGCGGATCCGTGTCCAGCAAGATCGTGCTGCCACGCCGTAGCAAGCCGCTCGCCAGATTGATACACAGCGTTGTTTTTCCTGCCCCTCCTTTGTTACCGACCAAGGCTATGACGGGCATGATCTGGTCCTAATCCTGTTTTGAGGATTCCAGCGAGAGTTATCGACTGGTGTCCATTTGTCGGTCCGGCACCTGCTGTAGACGCGCCAGCCAGGCGTTCAGCTCCGCCAGATGTTCCTGTTCTTCCTGCAGCAGCTCCTGAAAAAACATCCGACTGTCATGGTCGGCCGCCGCGGCACAGTGACGCACGGCGGCCTGATACAGTCCGATGGCATCTTGCTCAAGCTGCTGATTTATCAACAGTAATGCCGAGAGATCGCCGCCGATTCTGACCGGACGTAACTGGGAGGCGCCCGGCGCCACACCCATTGCCAGCATGCGTTCAATAATCCGATCGGCATGCGCAAGCTCTTCCTGAGCTTCTTTACGCAAATTGGCGGCCGCTTCAGACAGGCCCCAGGATGCCACCAGCCGAGCCTGAGTGCTGTACTGCTGAACCGCTGAAAGTTCCAGACTCAGGGCTCTGCCCAGAAAACCCAGAATTTTCTGATCGGATTTTACCGCTAACATATCAGTATTTACCAAACCGATGGGCAAACTTAAGCCGCAGCGGATTTATCGGCGCTGGCCGCCGGCAGAACCGGTTCAACTTCTTTGTGCGGACGGGCGATGATGTGCGCGGCAACCAGACCGTCGCCGACGCGTTCACAGGCGTCGGCGCCGGCACGAACCGCCGCATTCACAGCACCGGTTTCACCACGGACCAGCACGGTGACATAACCACCGCCGACAAATTCACGACCGATGAGGCGGACTTCAGCCGCCTTGGTCATGGCATCGGCCGCTTCGATAGCAGGCACCAGGCCGCGCGTTTCGATCATACCCAGGGCAATACCGTAATTTTCATTTGCCATTGTCTTATCTCCCAACGTTCCAGAAATATTCAGTCACGGTGACGGCGAGCAAGCGCCGCGATTTACTTGGTACCAAGTACCGGTTCAACCTCTTTGTGCGGACGCGCGATGATGTGCGCGGCAACCAAACCGTCGCCCACGCGTTCACAGGCGTCGGCGCCGGCGCGAACCGCCGCATTCACTGCACCGGTTTCACCACGGACCAGCACGGTAACATAACCACCGCCGACGAATTCACGAGCGATCAGGCGGACTTCAGCCGCCTTGGTCATGGCGTCGGCCGCTTCGATAGCAGGCACCAGGCCGCGCGTTTCGATCATACCCAGGGCAATACCGTAATTTTCATTTGCCATTGTCTTGTCTCCAACGTTAAATAATGTAGTTAATCGCGATAGTTAGGAAACCTTTGCAGACCCAAAACTACCGTCGAGCACCGGCTCAACTTCTTTATGTG
Source organism: Thiogranum sp. (assembly GCA_030148915.1). Classification (GTDB taxonomy): domain Bacteria; phylum Pseudomonadota; class Gammaproteobacteria; order DSM-19610; family DSM-19610; genus Thiogranum. The sequence continues at coordinate 14,070 of JASBSN010000108.1, read as the reverse complement.
GGCGCGCGATAATGTGTGCAGCGACCAGTCCATCGCCTACGCGTTCACAGGCATCGGCGCCGGCACGAACGGCGGCATTCACGGCGCCGGTTTCGCCACGGACCATGACGGTGACATAGCCGCCACCCACAAAATCGCGGCTGATCAGCCGTACCTCTGCCGCTTTGGTCATGGCGTCCGCCGCTTCGATGGCGGGGACCAGACCGCGCGTTTCGATCATACCCAGTGCGATGCCGTAACTTTCATTTGCCATCTTTGTGTCTCCAGTTGATTGTGTCAGTTACAAAATTCCGTGGTACCGGTCGCGTGATGCTCATGATGCCGGCGTATCCGGTTCCCAGTTATCGATAATTCCACCGATGGTTAGATCGGTGAGTACTGCAAAATTACCTGCCGCGTAGCGTGCCGCCGAGCCGCTGACCGTATACACCCAGTTGCCCGGGCGTGCGCCTATTGGGTCGACCGCCACTTGGCGTTTACCGCCTTGCGAGCGCAATACCCGCAAACTCATTTTTTCCAGACCGGCAATCCGGCTGGTACAAATCAGTGACGATTCGACCTGCAGGATTTCCATCAGGCGGCACCGCTTTCAGTTGCGCCGTCCGGCGGCCAGCGGTCTATAATGCCGACAATAGTCAGATCGCTCGGATATTCCTTGCTGCCCGCCGCTTCGCGCGCGGCTGAACTGCCGACACAAATCACCCAGTCGCCCGGCTTGCAGCCTACCGCGTCAACGGCAACCTGCTGTATGGTGCCATCACGTACGACTTGCAAATGCTTGTGCTCCATTCCGGCGATGCGATTCGTTGCAACCAATGGGCGCTCGACCTGGCAAATTTTCATTTAATGACCTCCTGCCAAGACGGGATTGACCGTGCAGGCAAATATCTCGATCGGCTGGCTGGTATCGCAATCGCGGGCGACCTGCAGCACATGAAGCAGACCCTTGCTAAACAGCTCTGCATAACGCTCGGTGATTGCCTGGGCTACACGCGCGCAGCGTTGTCGTGCGCGGTCGCGCGATCCGGGTACCTGACCGTGGTAATCGAAGCGCACCACAATAGGTACCGGTAAGCCGTGAGTGACGTTCAGGCCGGTGAAAATCCGGATACCGACATCCATATCCGCGGCGCCTTCCTCGACGGTATCGAGATATGCGAAATACATCAGGTTGCGAAGCTGAATATCCTCAAAGCCCACGCCGGCGCCAATGAAACGTTCCGCGTGGCCAATATCCGGGTAATGCTCGCCATGCTTGTTCATCACGTAATCGATCTGAGAGAAATTGTTTTCGATCAGACGGGTGACAAGTTCCGCCATGCCAGGCGCGACATCATTACTGCATTCCCGGATCGCCTCCATAATGGCGCGTTGCGCATCCGTGGCCTGCAGGCGCGTGGTCTGCGCATAAATTGTCTGCGTATCAACATACCGCTCCAGTGCCATTTCGCCCCGGATGTCCGGTATATGCACCCGTATGGCATCTGTATCGGTATCGACCCCGATTAGCAACAGATCGATCGATGCGCCACAACAAAACCCATTTTCAATCGCCCTGCGGAAGCTGTACAAACGTTCCAGCGCGGCGGCCGCGGCCTTTTGTGTATCCGATCCATGCGCCGCACAGCCTTCGCTTTGCGGATGGGTGGAGCTGAAGTGGTAAACGGCCATTTTCAGATAGCGCGTCGGCGCGTCGGCTGCATTCGGCTTGCCTTCACGATGACGCATCAATTCGATTTCCGTCCATTTCTGCACGCTGTCTTCCACATCGAACATGGCACCCGCGTAGGATTTGCGGCGCACCGCGCGCGGTGAGAGACGCAACACATAACGTACCAAGTGCGCCAGGCGCCCATCCGCACAGGGCGAAATATCCAGGCTGTGGAAACCGCAGTCCTGCAGAAAACGTTCAAACTCCTCGGCGGCACCGGTGGGTGTCGCGCCGTAAAAATCGTCACAGAAACGCTTGTAGGTCTGAAATACACACCAGGCAAACAAGCGCCGCATATCCAGCTGTTCCACCCAGGCATCGGCAAGTATGGCTTCCGGCAGCTCGAAACCAAGTTCCGCCCGAGCCAGGGTTTGCGCACGGGTTTCGAAATCCGCTTCGTGCTGAATCGCGGAGATCCGTTTCAGTACGGGCACAATAGTGTCGAATGCCCGTTTGACGTCATCTTCGTAGGCGAGCAAACGCGCGTTTTCATCACCACGGCTCAGCGGATGTCCAAGCTGGGCATACATCCGACCGGCGCCCGGATTACGCACGGCCACCGCCCCCGGACGACGCAGGGGTGCAGTACCGGCTGAGCGGGCGCGTACCGTAGGTGATTGATGAGCGTTGCGTAGCATGCGTGTGTTCATCCCGTCGTTACTGTTAGCCGCGAGCACCACCGGAATAGGTGATCAGGGCACCTTTTTCGGTATTGCCGCTGCCACCGGTTACCTTGCTGACCGGCGCCGGTACGTCTGCCGGGCGAGCCAGTTCGGCACGGGGCTGCATGGCACTCATGGGTTCGCCGCGCCGGGTTGGGTTGCGACGCGTTGCGGAACGCCCTTCGGTACCGGTCACGCGGTCCCCGCGATCCCAGTCGTCACCGGTGATACGTCCGCCCGCATCCATGCCTTCACCGCTGATGCGGGGCTTGGCGCGGCCGTGAACAGACTCGGCTGTTGGCATCATCTCAACCGGATTGGCTTTGGGGCGATCGAATCGGGCCTGTTCCGTGCCGGTCACCTTGCCCGCCGCCATACCAAAGGGGCCGGTAATGTCACCACCACGCTCGTACTGTGAGCCGGATACCGGAGTCGCTGCACGGTCGGTGTAAGAAGCGTGCAAAGGCGCTTCGACACTGAAGTGTCCCCAAAGAGACTGATCCAGGGTCTGGGGGAAGTCCGGGCTGCCGGGCTCGGCAGCAGTGGTCGGACACGCCTGCGCAGCCTGATCGGCACCGACATAGGGTGTTCCGCTTACCGGCCCACAGGCGCCTTTAGCTGCGCCTGTCATATGCCCGCCGATGCCGGGTTGCAGTCCCGTCATAGGCTTTCCCCAGGTCTGTGCTTTTTGCATGCGGGCACGGGCTTCATTCCCCTGAGGCGCTTCGCAATATTCTTTATATTGTTCACTGCCTGCGTAGGGTGTTCCGGTAACGGCCTTGCAGGTGCCCGGTTCATCGCCGGTCACCTGGGAGGAACGGCCCCCCAGACTACCGGTCACGGTACGCCCGTTCAGAGTTTGAGAGGCATTCACTTTACGATCGGTCGGCTTCGGGGTTGTCTCACAGAAGGCGCCGTACTGTTCCTGCCCGATATAATCATCGCCGGTGATGTTACGGCAGCTGCCAGCCTCATCGCCCGTCATCTTTTCTTGACGACCCACCATGGTGCCGGTGACATTGCCACCACGCAGGGTGGCGCTGATACCAACTTTTGAAGGTGCGCGCCCGACCTCTTCAGGTTTGCTGTACTGCGTGCCGGTCAGCAGACGGCGCATACCGTATTCATCGCCAGTGACTTTCTCGGAGCGGCTTACATCGCTGCCACTCACGGTCTTACCTTTCATGGTTTCCGCCATGGCGGCCTTGCGAGGGGATTTTTTGGCCAGTTCGCCACAATAACCCTGCACCTGCTCGGCGCTTACATATTCGGCACCGGTGACATTTTTGCAGGTGCCTGGTTCATTCCCGGTCACGTTCGATGCACGACCCATGCGGTCTCCACTGATCGCATTGCCGTGAGAGGTGCTTGTCACCGCCACTTTTTTTGCGCTTATGGCTTTCGCGTCGCTTTGGCAGAACTTGCTGAAGATATCCGCGCCCAGATATTCCGTACCGGTTATGGTGCGGCAGGTGCTCGGTTCATCACCGGTCAGACTTTCATGCCGGCCCACCATGGTGCCGGTGACCGTTTGACCGCTCGTGGTCTGGCTTGCGCCGACTTTCCACGGCGCATCCTGTGCAGCGGCGGCGGTGGTGAGAGCAGGCTTATTGCGCTGACGTCCGACCGGTGAGGATTTTTTCGTGCCGGCGCCACCATTTTTACTGCGTTGTTGACGAATATATTGCGCGAGCTCGCGCCCGGATAATTTCGGATTACTCGCACGTGCGGTTTGCGCGGCACTCATGCCGTTTTGGCTCAGCCCGGCCTTGCCACGGGAAGACAATGCCTGGCGCCGAGCCAGCGCGGCACTCTTTGCCGTGCTGGAGGCAATCGGACGTGCCTTCGCACGGGGTGATCTGACTGTTGTACGAGCTTTGTTGGCGGTATCAGAGGGGGCTGAGGCCGTTGTTGTGGCGTCAGCTCTGCCGGCGCCATCACAGCCGCAACCACAACCGGTTTTTGCTTGCTTAGCCGCCGCGGGTGATCCCGTCCCGGCCGGTTGGCTGTTTCCGCTACGCGTACGATCCTGGTTGCTCAGAGCGATTTTGCCACGACTGGACATGGCCTTGCGACGCGCCAGTGAAGCCGCACGTGCTCCGCCGCCGTTGGACGTTGCTGCACTTTGGACTGCCACGGCACGCGATGTCGACGCCGCCGGAGCGGTACTGGCGGTCGTTGCAGTGCGTGAGTGCCCGGCCTTATTGCCGACAGTTTGCATCGCTGCCTTGCCGGCAGACGATAGCGCCCTGCGTCGCTCCAGTGCTAACGCGCGCGTGCCGCCAGAATTTGTCGAAACGTGTGACATGATTCATCCGCCTCTAGTCGTAGTTCGTTAATGCATCACCTAAAGTGACTAATCTTTCATATCCGGTGTTTGTTATCAGGCGCGGCCTTCGAATACCACGAATGATAGGCCCTGACCCTGGGTGTAGTTGTCATAGCCGAACAGCCGGATGTGGTGATCCGGGTAGCTGCGACGGCAGGCTTCCAGTTCTTCCATCACACGATTCGGATCCTGCTCGCCGAACATTGGCAGCTTCCACATGGTCCAGTAGTGGTTTCTCGCGGCAGCGGGATGCTCGTGCTCGATCGCCGGTGTCCAGCCCTGCGAAAGCAGGTACACAATCTGGTCATAGATTTCTTCTTTGGTAAACTTGGGCAAAAAGCCGAAAGTTTCCAGCGTCTGTGCGGTTACGAAGTCGCCTTGAGTTGATGTGTTCAGTGTCATAACTGTTTCCTCGTAATTTAAGATGGTGATCTTCCGAACCAGGTTGCTTACTTCACATCCAGTCTGTCGACGGTGTCGAACTCGAACTTGATCTCTTTCCAGGTTTCCATCGCAACCGCCAGTTCAGGGCTGTGACGCGCCGCTTCGGTCAGAATGTCGCGCGCTTCCTTCTCGATTTCGCGACCCTGATTGCGTGCCTTTACGCTGGCTTCCAAGGCGACGCGGTTGGCCGCAGCACCGGCTGCGTTGCCCCAGGGGTGACCCTGGGTGCCACCACCGAACTGCAAAACGGAATCGTCACCGAAAATAGTCACCAGTGCCGGCATGTGCCAGACGTGAATACCGCCGGACGCGACGGCGAACACGCCGGGCATCGAACCCCAATCCTGATCGAAGAACACGCCCCGTGAACGATCCTCAGGTACAAAGGATTCGCGCAGCTGATCGACAAAGCCCAGGGTCGAAGCGCGGTCGCCTTCCAGCTTGCCGACCACGGTACCGGTATGCAGATGGTCGCCGCCGGACAGACGCAGGCACTTGGCGAGTACGCGGAAATGAATACCGTGTTTCGGATGGCGGTCAATTACCGCATGCATGGCGCGGTGAATGTGCAGCAGCACGCCGTTTTTGCGGCACCAGTTGGCCAGGCTGGTGTTGGCGGTGAAACCGCCGGTGAGGAAGTCGTGCATGATGATGGGCATGCCCAATTCCTTGGCGAACTCGGCACGCTCGAACATATCTTCGCAGGTGGCCGCGGTGACATTGAGATAGTGCCCCTTGCGTTCTCCGGTTTCCAGTTCGGCTTTCTGGATGGCTTCAGCCACGAACTCAAAACGGTCTCTCCAGCGCATGAACGGCTGTGAGTTCACATTTTCGTCGTCCTTGGTCAGGTCGAGACCGCCGCGCAGACATTCGTACACCGCGCGACCGTAGTTCTTTGCCGACAGACCGAGTTTCGGTTTGATGGTGGCACCGAGCATCGGTCGGCCGTATTTGTTCAGACGGTCACGTTCGACCTGGATCCCGGCCGGGGGGCCGCCACAGGTCTTGATGAAGGCGATCGGGAAGCGGATGTCTTCCAGGCGTAGATGACGCAACGCCTTGAATCCAAAAACATTACCTACCAGAGAGGTCAGCACGTTGACAACTGAACCTTCTTCGAAAAGATCGATGGGATAGGCTACAAAAGCGTAGAATGACTCGCTGTCCCCCGGGACGTCTTCGATGCGGTAAGCGCGACCCTTGTAGTACTCGAGATCGGTCAGCAACTCCGACCATACCGTACTCCAGGTCCCGGTGGACGATTCAGCAGCTACTGCGGCGGCAACTTCTTCGCGGGGCACACCAGCTTGACCGGTACATTTGAAACAGGCCAGCAAATCAGTATCCAATGGAACATAATCTGGTGTCCAGTACATGTCGCGATATTCTTTGACACCTGCATCGTAAGCTTTTGAAGCCATGATCAACTCCTTCAATGTGTAGATATGAGTCAGCGAATCTAACAATCACCAATCGGGCTGAAGGAAGTGTAAGAAGGGGGTCGAATCATAACTAATCGATTTTGCTTTGGAGTTGCATAGACGATAGTTTATGTGTTGGCCGAGATCCTTTACCGGCGCACCGATAGGTTCATCGCACCGAGGAGGCGATACCGGGCGAGGCTCGAACGTCAATATTATTTGTGGGGGTATAGTGGAGACGGCGCCTTCGCTCGGGGCGAGTGGCGCGGCATCTCCTGCAAAATGTCGTTAACGCAGCAGTAACACAGGTATCTGGGCGTCGCGTATCACCGCGGTGGTGGTACTGCCAACCAGAAAGCGCCGAATCACCGAGTGGCCATACGCACCCATGACAAGGACATCGATCGCCTCTTCGCGGCGGTATTCACAAAGGGTTTTCTCGACCTCGCCTTGTCGCAGTGAGGTGGTCACGACGAAATCTGACGACTCCAGGGTGTGCCTGGCCCACTCGAGTTGGCCGCGGTTGGCCGGATTGTCGGGGCCGATCAGGACCACATGGCACGGCAGGGCGCGAAACAGTGGGCTGTGGGCAACCCTATCCACCACCTTGTGCGCTGTTTCACTGCCATCGAAGGCGATCATGACCCGCTCGGGTTTCTTGTAGACCGGGGGGCAAACCAGCATGGGTCGATGCAGACTGCGGACCAAGGTTTCGAGCCGGCTGCCCACGTGAGCAGCCAGATTCTCGTCATGCTTGCCCAACACCAACAGACGCGTATCCTGTTCGATGGCCAGCAGGGAGTCCAGCAGATCGCCGTGACGCTGGTGGGCGATGGGATCGTCGACGCCATCGGCGAGCGCCCGCTGCCGTGCCGCCTCCAGCATGACACGGCCCTGCTCCAGCGCAAGTCTGCCACGCTTTTCATCCAGCTCCGCCAGCTCCTGTAGCAGAGCCTCTTGGCTCCCCAGGCCGATGTTGCCGCTGAGGTCGCTCTTTACGGGGTAGGCCGACCTGTCGAGTACGTGCAGCACAATGAGCGGTGCCTCCAGACGTAAGCTGCTCCAGGCGGCGTAGTCGCTGACGGCGGTGGAGACATCGGTGCCGTCGATGCAGGCGATAACGTTGGTCTTGGTCATGGTGATGCTCTCCGGGTCAGTGACCCATCAGTTTTTCAACTGCGGCGGGCTTGTCGTGCACGGCGAATTTATCGACGATGGTGGCGCTGGCCTCGTTGAGGCCGATGAGTTGTACCTCAGTTCCCTCGCGGCGGAATTTGAGCACCACCTTGTCCAGTGCCGCGACGGCCGTGATATCCCAAAAATGTGCGCCGGTGAGGTCGATGACGACCTTATCCAGTACTTCCTTGAAGTCAAAGAACTCGACAAATTTGTCCGCCGAGGCAAAAAAGACCTGCCCGACCACCCGATAGGTGCGCACGGTGCCCGCGTCGCTCAGTTGCGAGGTGACGTACTTGTACTGGGCCACCTTGTTGGCAAAGAACATCGCCGCCAGCAGCACGCCGATGAATACGCCCCAGGCCAGGTTGTGGGTGGCCACCACCACCGCCACGGTGGTGATCATCACCAGGCTGGTACTTTTCGGGTGTGTTTTCAGATTGCGCAGGGATTCCCAGCGAAACGTACCGATGGAGACCATGATCATCACCGCCACCAGCGCCGCCATGGGTATCTGCGCTACCTGATCGCCGAGAAAGACGACCATGATGAGCAGGAAAACGCCGGCGGCCAGTGTCGAGAGACGGGTACGGCCGCCGGATTTGATGTTGATCACTGACTGGCCGATCATGGCGCAGCCCGCCATGCCGCCCAGCAGGCCGGTGGCGATATTGGCAATGCCCTGGCCCTTGCACTCGCGGTTTTTATCGCTGCCTGAGTCGGTCAGGTCGTCGATGATGGTGGCCGTCATCAACGATTCCAGCAGGCCCACCATCGCCAGCGACACCGAATAGGGGAAGATGATCGTCAGGGTGTCGAAATTCAACGGCACCTCGGGCCAGAGGAACACCGGCAGCGTGTCAGGCAGTTGGCCCATGTCGCCGACGGTGTGGATATCCAGGTGCAGGAATACGGCGATGGCCGTAAGCACCACGATGGTGACCAGCGGCGAAGGCACCGCCTTGGTCAGGTAGGGAAAGAGATAAATGATGGCCAGCCCACCGGCGGTCATGGCATAGACCTGCCATGTCACGCCGGTCAGCTCCGGCAATTGCGCCATGAAGATGAGGATGGCCAGCGCGTTGACGAAGCCGGTGACCACCGAGCGCGACACGAAGCGCATCAGCGAACCGAGCTTGAGATAGCCGGCAACGATTTGTAACACACCGGTGAGCAAGGTCGCGGCCAGCAGGTATTGCAGGCCGTGTTCCTTGACCAGTGTCACCATCAGCAACGCCATGGCGCCGGTGGCGGCGGAGATCATGCCGGGGCGGCCGCCGGTGAAGGCGATGACCACCGCGATACTGAACGAGGCGTACAGCCCCACCTTGGGGTCGACCCCGGCGATGACCGAGAAGGCGATCGCCTCGGGGATGAGCGCCAGCGCCACCACGAGACCGGCGAGCAGGTCGCCGTGAATATTGGCGAACCACTGGGCACGAAAGGAATGAATCATACAAATTTCCTGGCAAAACTAGACGACCGTACCGGTATGACGGAAACGTCAGGAAGGTGAAAGCAAGTTAATGCGACGAGGCGCGCCAGGGACAGCGCTACGGCGGAGTATTCTAATAGAGTTTATTAACCGAAGCCACCTTTCCCCCTGAAAAGCAGGAAATGGAAAATAGCCATTGGGCCTCCGGGCGTTCGTGGATTGTTCAGATTTTTTGCCTATCTGTCGCGCTTTTCCGCACAGGTAATGCACAAGGTGGCGGCCGGCTCGAGTTCCAGCCGACGCGGGTCGATGGGCTCATCGCAGTGGGCACAATAGCCATAGCTGCCGTCGTCGCAGCGCTGCAGGGCCGCCTCGATGCGGCGCAGTTCCTGTTCCGCCCGCTGGCGGGTGCTGTGCGCCATGGCCTGCTGTTGCAGGGCGTCCATCCGGGCAAGGCGGCCGACGCTGCATTGGTCCAGCGCCACGGTGGCGGTGGCGGCGTTGCGCGCATCCGTCAGGCCCCGGATGCCTTCGCGGGCAGCGACGAGCTTGTTTCTGAAGTGGTCGATATCCGGCATATTGCGCTAATCAGCCTGATTTCCATTGTAGTAAACAGTTATCGCCAGTTGACAATCTAAACCACATAATCACCAAGGTGAAGCCGCTGCGCCGGCGGGATTGGGAGCGCCGCCCGGCCCGTTCGGCTGACGTTCCCCTGGTGGTCTGCTCACCCCATATCTTTCTAAAGACTACCCGCTTCGCTGTCGCTATGAAAGGTTGCTTCCTGTATGCAGAGGTAACAGCATGCCCATCAATTTCCACAAAAACACCACGCGTATAATAACCGCCTTTACGTTTGCGGCTATATTTTTCCTGGCCGCGCTTGCCTATGCCTTACAGGGCATGAGTGATACCAGCGCCGGTTTTCGCGAGTTACAGGAACGCAACGTGGTGCGTGCCGAGGCGCTGTCGGCGATGTTTGGAGACGGTCTGCTCGGTGCAGTCGCGGCGCGTAATAAAATCTTCAATCCACAACTCGAAGGCCCGGATACTGTCGTGCCTGCGACCTCTGAGCGCTTCGAGAAAAACCTGCAAACTGCGCGCCGCCTGACCGACGCCGGCGATCGCAGTAGCCGGGAACTGCTCGATACCATCGCCGAGCGTTGGACCGTGGTACAGCGGGCGCGTTTGCAGGTGCTGGCGCTGGCCGCTGAGGGGCGCGCGGAGCAGGCTGAGGAGATGCTCACCCATACCGAGCATCCGGCGTGGCGCTCAATTCGCACCTCGTTACAGCAATTGAGTAACGATCAGCGGGCGGCCGTGCACCAGCTCGCCACCCATGTGTTGACGCAGGCCAGGCATACCCGTAACGCCAGTCTGGTCATCGGCGTTGGCGCGCTGGCGCTGGGTTTTGTGGTGATTATGCTGGTCATGCGCGGTATCTCCAAGGGGCTGCGGGGTGCGGTGCAGACCCTGGACGCCATAGCCGACGGTGACGGTGATCTGACCCGCCGCCTTGATGCCCGCGGGCGCGACGAAATCGCCGACCTGGCGCGCGCGTTCAACCGCTTTGCCGAGAAAGTACGCAGCCTGGTTGCCGGTGTCGCGGGCTCTTCCGCACAGGTGGCCGCCGCCGCGGGACAAATGTCTGCCATCACCGAGGCGTCCAATGGCAGCGTGGCTCGCCAGCGAGCTGAAATTGAGCAAGTCGCGACATCGATGAACGAAATGACCGCAACCGTACAGGAAGTCGCGCGTAATGCCGCGCATGCCGCCAGTTCGGCCGAAACGGCCGATGAACAGGTATTACAGGGGCAGCGGGTGGTGCGCGACACCGTGGCAGCGATCGAAGGCGTCGCCAGCGAGGTTGAAGGCGCCGTGGCGGTCATGCAGCGCCTGGAGGTCGAAAGCGAAAGTATCAGCGCCGTACTGGATGTTATCAGCGGGGTGGCCGAGCAGACCAATCTGTTGGCTTTGAACGCCGCCATTGAGGCTGCGCGCGCCGGTGAGCACGGTCGCGGGTTTGCCGTAGTGGCGGATGAAGTGCGCACCCTGGCGTCGCGGACTCAGACCTCCACCGGAGAAATCCAACAGGTGATCGAGCGCCTGCAGGCGGGCGCCCGCGAGGCCACGGCCGTGATGCAGCGTAGTCAGACCCGTGTCCAGGACAGCGTCAAACAGGCGCAGCAAGCCGGTGTATCCTTGAATGAAATAACCGGCTCGGTGGCGAATATCAACGATATGAACACCCAGATCGCCAGTGCAGCCGAGGAGCAGAGCGCGGTATCGGAAGAAATCAACAGGAACGTGGTGAATATCAACCAGGTGGCCGCAAGTGTTACCGAGGCAGCCAGTCAGACCGCCGAGGCCGGCAATCAGTTGGCGCACCTGGCCGCCGATCTGCAGTCCTCGGTCGCCCAGTTCAAGTGCCACTGAGCCGCCTTTGCAACAGGGTTTTCAAGGTGGCGATATCGCCGCGGGTGTATCCAAGAGAAGGCGGTGATTGGTCACGGCCGGTTTCAGTCCAACGCCTCCAGGGCCAGTGTTTTGGCGCGCTTGAAGTCGCTTTTTCCGGTACCGAGCTTGGGAAGGGCGTCGACCTTGAGCAGCTGGGCAGGCTGCATCAGCGCCGGCAATCCGGTGCCGGCAATTTGCCTGCGCAGTGTGGCTTCGTCGATGTCGCCGGCAAACAGCAAGACGACTTTTTCGCCCTTTTTGCCGTCCGGTAGGGCGGTCGCCAGTACTTCAGCGTCTTCGGCCAGCACGCCGGCAATGCTTTGTTCAATCGCCCCCAGGCTGATCATTTCACCGCCGATTTTGGCAAAGCGGGAATAGCGATCGACAATGGTCAGGAAGCCGTCTTCGTCGAGATGCCCTTTATCCCCCGACTTGTACCAGCGGTGGCCGTCGAGTTCGACGATGGCCGCCCGCGTTTTTTCGGCATCGTCCAAATAGCCCAGCATGACCTGGGTGCCGCCGATCAGGATCAAGCCGTCTTCGTTTGACGGTAGCGCTTGCAGGGTATCCGGGTCGACGATTTTGAAACTGCTGCCGGGCAAGGGCAGGCCGACGGTGCCCGGTTTGCTGCCGGCCTGGACCTGCCAGCCACGCGTATCCAGGCGGTCGGGGATGTTGACGCTGGCAACCGGCGTCGTTTCGGTGGTGCCGTAACCGGCGTAGACCGGCTTGTGGAATTTCTCTTCGAATCCGGCACGGACCTCCGCATCCAGCCGCTCGGCACCGGCGACGACCACGCGCAAGGATTCGAGCATTAACGGATGCACCCGTTTGTTGCGCACGTACAGGCGCAGGAAGGTCGATGTGCCGCACATTACCGTCGCCTGAAAGCGGGCCACGGCCTTGGCGATGTTCAGCACGTCGGTCGGGTCGGGGTGGAATATTGCCGGGATACCCTCGACCAGGGGTAACAGCCCGGTCACGGTCAGCCCGAAGGCGTGAAACTGCGGCAGGCAAGCCATGATCACATCGTTATCCTGGATATCCAGTACGTCGGCAACCTGTTTGACGTTGCCCATGATATTCCGGTGGCTCAGCACCACGCCCTTGGGCGCCCCTTCGCTGCCGCTGGAGAACAGAATCGCCGCCGGGTCGTTAATTGTTACCCGCTTACCCAACAGCGAATACAGCAACCTGGCGGGCAGCAGCCTCATCAGCGTGTACAGAAACAGTTTTCGGCCGCCGGTTAATTCGCTCTGTAAATCCTCCAGGTAAAACACCTGCGTGTGGGTAAATAAGCGCTCCAGGGAAAAGCCCTTTTGCGCCAGTTTTTTAACGAAACGCCGGGAGGTGTAGAGACTGCGCAGTTGTGCTTTGTCAACGGCCGCCAGCAGCGCCTCCACACTGGCGGTGTAGTTCAGGTTGACGACGGTCTTGCCGCGCAACAGCGCGCTCATATTGGCGATCATGCCGGCGCTGCTGGTCGGTAACAGCAGGCCGACGTTGCGCTCCGGGCTGTATTTTCGGATCAAACCGGCAAAAGCCAGCGACGCGGTAAGGGCCTGGTAGCCGGTGAGCGGCTTGCCGGCTACGGCGTCGGTCATGCACAGGCGGGCACCGCGCGCCTTTACCGTGCGTATCCAGGCCAGGGGCAGCGGGTCGAGCGTCTGCGTATAGCCCTGCCAGGCGTCGATAGAAAGATCGAAGACGCATTTTTTGACAGTGTCGGCTTTTGACAGCACGGAGATCGACGGCCCGAAGGCTACGATGATGTCGCGTCGCAGCCCGCGCCGGCTGGCGCTTTTCATGCGACTGCTGGAGCGTGAAAAGCGACTCCCCCACAGGCCGCGTAAATAAAAGGGCACAATCACCCCGTCGACGCCTTCCACCGTGCGCTCGAACCCGTGCTTGAACTCACCCAGTTGGCCATTGCGGCTGATGGCCCCCTCCGGGAACAGGCAAACGACTTCGCCGGCTTTTAGCAGGGCGTTGACCCGTTGCAATGCCTCCTTGCTGTGACCCTGGGCAATAGGGATGACGCCGAACAAATCCAGTATCCCTTTGAGATACCAGCGCTCATAAAAGCTTTTCAGCATGACGAAGCGCACCGGGCGGGGGCAGGCGATCTGCACCATCGCCCAATCGAGCCAGCTGATATGGTTGCCGAGTAACAGCACGCCGCCCTGGCCGGGAAGGTTGTCGAAGCCCTGAACGCGTACGCGATAGCGCCCGGCGAACAGGCGCCCCACCAGGAAGCGGATCATGGATTGTGGCAGGCGGTAGACGGTGTAGACGCTGCCGGCCAGCGCGATCAGCGTGATCAGCTGCAACAGCCCGGTGCTGCTGACACCGGTCCGCGCCGCGGCGATGGTCAGGCCGAGAAAGCTCAGCATGACAACGTTCTGCACCCAGTTGTTACCCGCCAGCACCGTGCC
>JASBSN010000104.1 GCA_030148915.1 Thiogranum sp. | reverse complement strand
TCAGCGCAACAAGGCCCCGTGTTCACTGATCATGTTCGACATCGATCATTTCAAGCAGGTCAACGACACCTATGGCCATCAGGCCGGTGACGAGGTCATCCGCACCACCGCCTCGGTACTGCTCAACACCATCCGCACCACTGACATCGCCGGTCGCTACGGCGGCGAGGAGTTCGGTGTCATTCTCGTCGACACCAGTGTCAGCAGCGCTCAGTACCTGGCCGAACGCCTGCGCAAGAAAATTCAGAATGTCGGCGTCGACCATGACAACCAGCGTATCAATTACACGATCAGTCTGGGCGTCGCCGAAATCACCTCAGGCATGCCCGATTACAAGACCTGGCTGGAACAGGCAGACCAGGCGCTATATCGGGCCAAGGAAGGCGGCCGAAATTGTTCGGTGATCTATACGCTCAGGAAGTAAACACGCTGGCGACGCCCCTACGATTGCGTGACCCGGCTTACAGCATCCACCGCGCAGCGCCAAGAGAAGCGCCAAGTCCTGCAACTGCTCGATAGGTTTATCGAGCGGTCGCAGCTGCGGAAGAAGACTGGAAGTTAAACCTTTCGCTATTGTAAAGCGATTTCACTTAAATCAATGTAGTCCGAAAAATTCTCTGGGAATTTTCCGATTGTTTTCTCATATTCATTACTAGCACCCTAGCACCAACGTCGTTATTCCGCAGTCATATACTCTGACTCACAAGCGGCACCCGAACCCCTTATCCCAAACCGGATTGTTTTATTGGATGCATACACCATCAGTGCCTGCGATAGAAGCGCGGTATTTGCCGGTGAGTTTTTAACCCCTACGTACACAACGCCCTGCGTGCAATTAAAAGTACCTGTAGGGCCGTTCCTTGGATTCGACACTATGACAGATGCCGAGCCGTTTTCGAGAACGGTTACCTTGGCAACTTCACCTGTCCAATTTTCGGCGGCGTAACTACTACCGAACAACTCAAATAAAAATACAAACGTTACTATGAACCGCCCTGGGTGCCGCGGAGGCTGTTGGGTTTAAGTCACGCTGCCACCGCAGCCTGACCGTTGAGTTGCCTGTAGTAGTTTGCCTCAGCTTCTGCCGGAGGGATATAGCCCAGCAGTTCCATGAGCCGCTGGTGATTAAACCAGGAGACCCATTCCAGGGTCGCTAGTTCTACGGATTCACGCGTCTTCCAGGGTCCACGACGATGGATCAACTCAGCCTTGTACAGCCCGTTGATCGTCTCAGCCAGGGCGTTGTCGTAACTGTCGCCCTTGCTGCCGACCGAGGGTTCGATACCGGCCTCGGCCAGTCGCTCGCTGTACCGGATCGACACATACTGTGAGCCTCGATCGCTGTGATGGATCAGGGCGTCAGGATCGGGCTGTCGGTCGTACAGGGCCTGCTCCAGCGCGTCGAGCACGAAGTCCGTGGTCATGCTGGTGCTGACGCGCCAGCCGACGATGCGTCGGGCGAACACGTCGATCACAAAGGCCACGTACAGCCAACCCTGCCAGGTCGAGACATACGTAAAGTCCGAGACCCACAACTGGTTGGGACGCTCAGCCTGGAACTGCCGATTGACCCGGTCCAGCGGGCACGGTGCTGACGTGTCAGGTACGGTTGTGTGTCAACACCGCTTTGAGATGTCCCCTTTTCAGCGTACCGAGATGTCCCCGGTTCATCGGTTTTAAGTTCAGTGTTTAGCTGTTGTTCATGCGGCCTCCTTCGGCTCGGATTTGAGCGGTGATTTACCCATTAAACCGGCTTTACGTTTTTCTTTCAGCCGGTAACTTTCGCCCTTGATGTTGATCGCTGTCGCGTGATGCAGCAGCCGGTCGAGGATCGCCGTAGCCATGACCCGATCCCCCAGCACTTCGCCCCAGTCGGCAAAGCTTTTGTTGCTGGTGATGATCAAACTGGCACGCTCATAACGCCGGGTGACCAGGCGAAAGAACAAGCTCGCCTCATCGCGGCTCATCGGCAGATAGCCCATCTCGTCGAGGATCAGCACCTTGGGGTACGTGAGCTGTTGGAGCACTTTATCCAGCCGCTGTTCGCTTTGCGCGCGGCGCAAGCGGGTCAGCAGTTCATCGAGCGTCAGAAACAGCGCCCGGTGACCGGCCTCAACCGCTTTGAGGCCCAAAGCCACCGCCAGATGCGTCTTGCCGACACCCGGTGGACCCAGCAGCACAGCGTTGTGGCCACGCTCGACAAAGGCTAATGAGGCCAGTTCCATCACCACCTTTTTATCGATCGAGGGCTGGTAGCTGAAGTCGAAGCTCTCCAGCGTTTGCCCGACCGGTAACCGCGCTTGCTTGAGCCGCGTCTCGATACCTTTGTGACGGCGACCGCGATACTCGACGTGCAGGGCCTCAGTGAGAAACGCCCGATAGTCCAGATCCCGCTTGGCGGCCTGTTCGCACACCGCGTCGAGCTGAGCGCCGAGGTAGTCGAGCTTGAGCTTATCGAGCAGTCCGTGCAGCTCCATCAGGCCACCGCCAGCAGAGCGTCATAGTCGCCCAAGTCGCGTTCGCCGACGCACAGCGCCGCCCACAGCGGTGCGTGATGCGCATCGATGACCACACGTTCGCCGCTGCCGCGCCGTTGGTGGTGTTCGGCCATGGACACGCCCCGATGCGCTATCTCGATCCGGCCATCGAGTTCCTGGCGAACCTGCACGCGCTCACCGACCAGATGGCCGGGCACGCTGTAGCGGTTGCCGTCGAGACTGACAAAGGCATCCAAACTGACCTGGCGCTCGTGGTGGTAGGCGGTGTCGAAGGGCATACTCGGCAACGGCTGTAGGTGTTGACGTTCTCCGCGCCAGCGCTCGGCCACGCACTCGCCCAGTTCTCGCGGTAGGCGCTGGTTGGCGACCGTGTCGCACCAATGGCGCAAATACGCATTGAGCGCTTCGATCGACTCGAAGGCCGGGCGCCCGGCCAAGGCATTGTCCTTGACATAACGCACCATGCGTTCGACCTTGCCCTTGGTCTGCGCGCGGCGTGGCCGGGCCGCCCGGGGGACAAGACCGCAGTGCTTGCCCAACTCGCGGAACCGGCGGTTGAAGCGCGGCTTGCCTTCGCGCCAGTCGAGCACGGCGGCTTTCTGGTTGTCGACCAGCACCGTGCGCGGCACGCCGCCCAGGTAGTCGAAGGCCGCCAGGAGGGAGGCGTAGGTGTGCTCGGCATCCATACGCGTCGACGCCTGCACAAACAGCGCGCGGCTGTGGCCGAGCACGTTCACCGACAGACACACGCGTTGCAGCTCACCGGCGATCGAAAGGCGCAGCTCCCCCCAATCGTGTTGCAGTTGCTCGGCGACCGCCGTCTCAAAACGCACCGTGCCGCGTGGCCGCAGGGCGCGCTTGGGCCGAATATAGGCGCGCAACTGGGTCGGCCCGCCGCTATAACCGGCGCGGCGAATATGCCGCAGGATCACTTCGGCGTTCCAGACACCCTCAGCCAGCAGGGCATTGACCTGGGTCTTGTAGGGATCAAGCTTGGTCGGTCGCACGCCGCTGGCCCGGCGCGGCGGTTCGCAGCCGCGCGCCAAGGCCCGGCTCACCGTCTTAGGATGCACGCCAAGATCGGCGGCAATGTCTTTGATATAGGCCCCTCGGGTCCGTTGTTCGGTTATCATCAAATAGTCCTCTCTGCTGAGCATCGCACGATCGTCTTCTAGTCAAAGTACGCTCTACGATGCCTCCGTGGAGGGGACATCTCAAACCGGCGATTACGGGACTTTAGCTGGCGGTGTTAACACCAGACCCGCTCAATGTGCGGCATCAGCCGTTCATCGCGCTTGGCTCTGGCGCTGCGCAGCTCAGGGTTGCGTTGCCAGGCTGCATGGCGCCGGTACGCCGACGGGGCGACCTGCAAGACCTTGCAGATCGGCTCGACCCCGTAGCTATCCCGGTGTTGGTCGATATAGGCGTTCAGGGCTTCAGCTTGCGGTCGAGCTCCGCCTGGGCGAAAAAAGCGCTGGCCGTCTTGAGGATCTCGTTGGCGCGCCGCAGTTCCTTGTTCTCGCGCTCCAGGTCCTTGATCCGTTGCGCCTCGGCTATGGTCGTCCCTGGACGTGCCTCGGCATCGATCTCCGTACGCTTCACCCACTGCAACAGCGTTTGCGGCACGCACCCGATCTTCGGCGCTATCGATTCAACCGCTGCCCACAATGACGGATACTCCCCGCGATGCTCCTGCACCAGCCGTACCGCACGCTCACGGACTTCCGGGGAAAACTTGTTTGACTTGTTCATGGCTCCATTCTCTCAGATACTGGAGCCTCCTCAAAACCCGGGGCGGTTCAAACCATTTATAACTTACTTATTTTTGAAATGGCTCGGACATACCAAGCGGCTTTACGCCGCTTAATTCGCAGCGCCAATGGCCAGGATTCACTATCGTCCCTAGCCTGAGCGATTCTGAACAATGCGCTCGGCAATGACATAAATGGCTTCAAGTTCACTGCAACGGCGTTCACGCAGGATAGCCGCGCGCTACGCCTTTTCGTCTTACGGTTCCGGTCTGGACAAAGACCAGAGCATCCCGCCACCCTGACCAGGGACGAGCAATCCAGCACCAGAGTACACGGTCCCCGGGATCAATTCGTGGGCGCTGGGCTGCTCGCTGATACACAGTGAGCTGATGTCGTAACGCAACAGTCTCCATTTGCAGCGGGCGCCGCGATCGAAACACAGTGGACAAAAATGCGAGCAGCGCACAGACAATACGCCTCATGGTTCTGGATCCTCTTCGGCGGCAACGATGACCGCGGATCTTACCTCGGCGCTACTCCTGGAAAAGGTCAAAAATATTAGACAGTACGAATTATCGGGAAGGACAATCTACGCTGTGAATGGGTTCAGCACACGCACACCGGTTTTAACGAAATCCTTGTGGTTGCGTGTAACCACCGTCAATTCATAAATCAGTGCCGTGGCGGCAATTTGCTTGTCCAAGGCATTTTCTGGATGAGGCGCCCGGAGTCGTCCCCAAAGCTGGGCGATGTCCTGGCTGATATCGAGTATGTGATCCTGATATTCGGCCATTAAGACCTCCAGCCACTTCTCCAGTTGGTTGGCCTGGCGCACATCTCCGCGGTAACGGATGGCTTCGACACCGCGGCGCAACTCCCCGACCGTGACCACCGAGATAAACAAGCGGGCCTCGTCTGCGATGGCCTGCTTGAAGAACGCCCGAACCCCCGGGTTCGCTTTGGATTTCTTGCGTACCTCGCTGATGACGTTAGTATCAACCAAATACATGCTCAGGCCCGGCCTCGTCCTCGATCCGCTCGAAATCCTCGTCCTCTCCCACGTTGGGCATGGCGGCAAGAGCTTCCGCGAAGCTCTTGCCCTTCGGCGTCAACAGCAGTTCTTCCAGCATGGCGCGGTGCTCGGCCTCGGCACTGCGGCCATGTCGCGCCGCCCGCTGCTTGAGGGCGTCGACGATGCGGGGGTCGAGATTTCGGACTACGAGATTAGCCATAGTGGCACCTCATCAGTTTCGGTAGAAAGTGATTGCAATGATAGCACTGGATTGACCGCCACGCAATCATTGATAGCACTGACGAATGACCGCGTTCCGCCCCCTTGGCTCGCGTTGCCGTGGCGGGTAGGACCTGGGGACTCAGTGGACAGCTGGCATTTTCGGGCATTCCACTACCAGGCATTCAACCAGGCCTGAAACTCGCCCACTACCGCCAGAATCTCTTCGAATGCCGGCACATCTCCATAAAACATTTCCTATTACATGGCTTCGTAATCGGCCTGCCATGCAGGTCGGTCGACCTCTGCGGGTACTAACCTCAACTCGCAAAAATCATTAGCGGCCATTCTGCTGTATTTGATCCACGTTCAAGGCGGCAGACATGGTAGAGGTGAGACGATATTGTCAATTATCGAGGAGCAAGGGTTTCTCCTCTAGATTAAAACCAGTATTCGGGGGATTGCCATGGAATGCGTTGCTAACTATGAGATCAAGACCGAGTATTCCGTAGTAGCAGATGGTCTCGGTAGTGTTCAGAATTCTGTGTCATTTCTCTAAACTGGTAACAGGAGGAATGGTACATGAAAGACGACATCAAATTCGATATGGACGCAGCCATCAAGGCGCTACGTGAAGGCAAGGACCTGAGCGGCCAGGACGGCAT
>JASBSN010000100.1 GCA_030148915.1 Thiogranum sp. | reverse complement strand
TGAAGTTCTCCTTCGGCTCGGCGTCGGAATAGAGGATGGATTTCCAGATACGGCCGGGGAAGGTGCGGATCTCGGTGTTATAGCGCTTCACCGCCTCGATGTAGTCGCGCCGCGCCACGGCGATGCGGTTCTCGGTGCCTTCAAGCTGCGATTGCAGGGCGAGGAAGTTCTGGTTGGATTTGAGCTCGGGGTAGCGCTCGACCACCACCATCAGCCGGGCCAGCGCCGAGGTCAGCTGCGCCTGGTTGTTCTGAAAGGTCTTGAACGCCTGCGGATCGGTCAGCACTTCCTTGGGCAGCTGCGTCTGCGCCACTTTCGAGCGCGCCTCGACCACGGCGGTGAGCACTTCCTTTTCCTGCTTGGCGAACCCCTTGACCGTATTGACCAGGTTGGGCACCAGATCGGCGCGGCGCTGGTACTGGTTCTGCACCTGGCTCCAGGCGGCGGTGACCTGCTCGTCGTAGGTGGGGATATTGTTGACGCCACAACCGCTCAGTTGCAGCAGCAGCAAGGCCGTAAACAGCCAGCGCAGGTTTCTGATCATCGAAAGTCTCCTCATGGTGAATGCTTCACCGCGTCCGCTTATGATAACGGGAATGGGTGGACGAAGAAATCGGGGCCGGAGGCCGACCCGCCGCGGCAACGGCGCCGCTGTCATTCAGCCAGCTTTGCGCTCGCCAGCCGGTTCAGGCTGACGCCGTTTTCGGCCGCGCTCAGCGCCAGTTTGCGATGCACCTCCGGTGGCACGCGCACCATGAACTTGCCGCTGAACTGGCGCGTGGCGATGGGCGGCGGCGGCACTTCGCCATTGCTGCGCATATCTTTCACGACCGCGCCGATCTGCTTGCGGATGCCTTTCAGCGCCGCTATTTATGGCATCACTAATGATGCGTCAAGAAGGTATAGCCCTTCCACGAAACCAATACGGCCCCGATCGCGTTCAGCGCTTGACCGCGCGCTCGTGCAGAAAACCGCGCAAAAACCTACCGGTATCGGCGCCAGCGCTTTGAGCGCGCGCTCGCCGCGCCCGCCGCTGTCATTCAGCCAGCTTTGCGCTCGCCAGCCGGTTCAGGCTGATGCCGTTTTCGGCCGCGATCGGCGCCTGCTTGGGTTGTACTTTCAGCCGCCGGATTGCTTTCTGTAGCTTATAGGCTACACTGGCATCGAGGCATAGGGATATGGATATCCACGAATACCTGACCAGGGACGGGCGCTCGCCGTTTGGCGTCTGGCTGCATCGGTTGCGCGATGTGCGGGCGCGGGCGCGCATTCGTGTGCGTCTGGACCGGGTCCGCTTGGGTAACCTTGGGGATTACCGCGCGCTGGGCGACGGCGTTTATGACTTGAGATTGCCGTATGGACCGGGTTACCGCATTTATTTCGGTATCACAAAGCCCGCCACGGTGATTCTGCTCGGCGGAGGCGACAAGCGCATGCAGCGTCGCGATATTGAGCAGGCGAAACGTTATTGGGCCGACTACCTGGACTTCGAAAATGACTCGCACTAGACGCTACCAAGATACGTTACTGGCCGCGCTGACCGACCCGGCCGAAGCCGCCGCTTATCTGAACGCGGCGCTGGAGGACGGCGATCATGACGTGTTTCTGTTGGCGCTGCGCAATGTGGCCGATGCCCATCCCGGTGGCATGACGAAGCTGGCGCAGGCCGCCGGCCTTAACCGCGAAAGTCTCTACCGGACACTGTCCGCAAGTGGCAACCCGGAACTCAAGAGTTTATCCCGCCTGTTACAGGCGCTAGGGCTGAAACTCGCGGTGGAGAAAAACGACTCGGCTGCCTGACGAGGCGTGCCGCAAGTCGGTGGCCAGCGTTGGCACGGTCATCGCGATGGGACGTGACACCCGCGCATCCAAACACCCTGCCGCGCCCACGGCGGTCATTCAGCCAGCTTTGCGTTCGCGCAGAAAACCGCGCAAAAACCTGGCCGTGTGCGAGCCTTTGACTTTGGCGCAGTCCTCGGGCGCGCCCTGGGCGACGATGCGCCCGCCGCCGTCGCCGCCCTCGGGGCCCAGGTCGATCAGCCAGTCGGCTTCGGCTATGACATCGAGGTTGTGTTCGATGACGATGACGCTGTTGCCGGCCTCGACCAGGCGGTGCAGGACGTGGATGAGTTTTTCCACGTCGGCCATGTGCAGGCCGACGGTGGGTTCGTCGAGGATGTACAGGGTGCCTTTGATGTCGGCCTCGGTGTCGGTGCGCGCCTTGGCCAGTTCGGTGACCAGTTTGATGCGCTGCGCCTCGCCGCCGCTCAGCGTCGGGCTGGGCTGGCCCAGGGTCAGGTAGCCGAGGCCGACGTCGTCGAGCAGGCGCAGGGTGCGGTGGATGCGGCTGTGGGCGCTGAAGAAGCCGACGGCGTCGCGCACGTTCATCGCCAGCACTTCGCCGACGCTTTTGTTCTTGTACAGCACGCCGAGGGTCTCGGGGTTGAAGCGCGCGCCGCGACAGACTTCGCACGGCACTTTCACATCCGGCAGAAAGCTCATTTCGATTTTTTTCAGACCCTGGCCTTCGCAGCCCTCGCAGCGCCCGCCCTTGACGTTGAAGGAAAAGCGGCTGGGGCCGTAGCCGCGCATGCGCGCCTCGGCGGTGTTGGCGAACAGTTTGCGGATGGCATCCCAGATGCCGACATAGGTCGCCGGACAGGAGCGCGGTGTTTTGCCGATGGGCGTCTGGTCGACTTCCAGCACTCGCCGCAACGCCTCATAGCCGGCGATGGCGCGCGCGCCGATCAGCGCCAGGTTCTGCCGGCCGCGGCGGCTTTTGCGCTGCAACAAGGCGTGCAGGTTGTCGTGCAGCACGTCGCGCACCAGGGTGCTCTTGCCGGAGCCGGACACGCCGCTGACCACGGTCAGCCGGCGCAGCGGCAGGCGCACGCTGAGGTTTTTCATGTTGTGCAGGCGCGCGCCCTGCACGTGCAGAGCGTCGTCGGCGCCGCGCCCCTTGAGCCGCACCGGCCGGCGCGCGCACAGCGGGTGCGGCAGCGGCCGGGCGAGAAAGCGCCCGGTGATCGACTGCGGGTTTTTCATCAGCTGGCGCACATGGCCGGCAGCGACCACTTCGCCGCCCTGCACGCCGGCGCCCGGCCCCAGGTCGATGACGTGTTCGGCGCGGCGGATGGTGTCCTCGTCGTGCTAGACCACGACGATGGTGTTGCCCTTGCCTTCCAGCCGCCCCAGGGTATCGAGCAGCATTTTGTTGTCGCGCGGGTGCAGGCCGATGGTCGGCTCGTCGAGGATGTAGCACACGCCGCGCAGGTTCGAGCCCAGTTGCGCGGCCAGGCGGATGCGCTGCGCCTCGCCGCCGCTCAGCGTCGGCGCCGAGCGGTCCAGGGTGAGGTACGCCAGGCCGACGTCGGCGAGAAACTTCAGCCGCGTGCGCAGCTCGGGCAGGATGTCGCGGGCGATGCCGGCCTCGCGCCCTTTGAGTTTGAGCTGGTTGAACAGTTTGCCGGCGTCGCGCACCGTCAGCGCGGCGAACTGGGAGATGGAGCGGCGCTGGAAGCGCACCGCCAGTGCCACCGGGTTGAGCCGCTGGCCGGCGCACTCGGCGCACGGCGGCGCCTCGCCCTCCCACCAGTCGGTCCACCAGATCTCCTCGCCGCTTTGCTGCTCGTCGAAGTCCTGCAACTGTACGCCGGTGCCGTAACAGCCCGGGCACCAGCCGTGTTTGGAGTTATAGGAAAACAGGCGCGGGTCCAGTTCGTCGAAACTGCGCGCGCAGCTGGGGCAGGCGCGCAGGGTCGAGAACACCTTTTCGCTGCGCCCGCCCTTGACGATGACCACGCCCTTGCCGAAGGCCAGGGCGCGTTGCAACAGGCTGCGCAGGGCGGTTTCGTTTTTCGGCGTGACTTTGATTTGCCCCACGGGCAGTTCGATGTCGTGCTCGCGGTAGCGGTCCAGCCGCGGCCAGGCGGCGGTGGCAAGCCGCTCGCCGTCGACGCGCAACTGTTCGAAACCCTTGTTGGCGGCCCATTGCGCCAGGTCAGTGTAAAAGCCCTTGCGTGCCACCACCAGCGGCGCCAGCAGTTCGATGCTTTTGTTGCGCTGGGTTTTCATCAGCTGCGCCAGGATGGATTCATCGGTCTGCGGCTGCACCGCGACGTTGCAGTCGGGGCAGTACTGGGTGCCGAGCTTGACGAACAGCAGGCGCAGGAAGTGATACACCTCGGTCAGTGTGGCCACGGTGCTCTTGCGCCCGCCGCGGCTGGTGCGCTGTTCGATGGCCACCGTCGGCGGGATGCCGAAGATGGCGTCGACGTCGGCGCGCGCCGCCGGCTGCACGAACTGGCGCGCATAGGCGTTGAGCGATTCCAGGTAGCGGCGCTGGCCCTCGTTGAACAGGATGTCGAAGGCCACCGTGCTTTTGCCCGAGCCGGACACGCCGGTGATGACGGTGAACTTCTCGCGCGGAATGCTGAGGGTGACGTTTTTCAGGTTGTGCTCGCGCGCGTGCAGAATCTCGATGCTGCGGGCGGCAGTGCGCGGCGCGGCTTTGACCGGCGCCGGCAGGGCCGGGGCGGCGGCGCTCAGCGCCTTGAGTTCGCGCGCATAGTCGCGCAGGGCCTGCGCGGTGTGGCTGCGGCGCTCGCCGGCGAGCTGCGCCGGCGTGCCCTGGGCGAGGATTTCGCCGCCGGCCTCGCCGCCCTCGGGCCCCAGGTCGATGACCCAGTCGGCGGCGTTGATGACATCCAGGTTGTGCTCGATCACCACCAGCGAATGGCCTTCGTCGAGCAGCCGGCGAAAGGCGCCGAGCAGTTTGCGGATGTCGTCGAAGTGCAGGCCGGTGGTGGGCTCGTCGAACAAAAACAGCGTGCCCTGCTCGCCGGCCTTGCGCGCGCCGGCCTTGGCCAGATGGCCGGCCAGTTTCAGCCGCTGCGCCTCGCCGCCGCTCAGTGTCGGCACCGGCTGGCCCAGGGTGAGGTAGTCCAGGCCGACGGCGGCCAGCGGCTCCAGCACGCGCTGCACCGAGGCCTGCGCGGCGAACACCGCCAGCGCCTCGCTCACCGTCAGGTCGAGCACGTCGGCGACCGAGCGGCCGTCCAGGGTGACTTCCAGCACTTCGGGGCGATAGCGGCGGCCGTCGCAGTCGGGACAGCGCAGATAGACGTCGCTCAAAAACTGCATCTCGACGTGCTCGAAACCGTTGCCGCCACAGGTCGGGCAGCGGCCGTTGCCGCTGTTGAAGCTGAAGGTGCTGGCCTTGTAGCCGCGCGCGCGCGCCTCGGGCAGGGCGGCGAACAGTTCGCGGATGGCGTTCCAGGCGCCGACATAGCTGGCGGGGTTGGAGCGCGTGGTCTTGCCGATGGGCGACTGGTCGACGTGCACCACCGCGTCGATCTGCTGGTGCCCCTTGATGGTTTTGTGCGCGCCCGGGGTCTCCACCGGTTTGCCCTTGAGTTTGCGCAGGCCGTTGTAGAGCACGTCCTGGACCAGGGTCGATTTGCCCGAGCCGCTGACGCCGGTGATGCACACCAGTTGCCGCAGCGGCAGTCTGACGTCGATCTGTTTGAGATTGTGTTCGCTGGCGCCGCGCACTTCGATGCAGGCGGTTGCGGTGTTGCCGGTGGTGTTGCTGGCAGTTGAGTCCACGGATTTCTCTGCGGATTTCTCTGCGCTTTTGCTTTTGATTCTGCTTGCGCTTGGCGACGCCGAACCTTCGGCCGCGGCCGCGCCGCCGTCATCGCCCGGCGCCGGCTCGGGCGCGACCACGCTGCGTTCGCCGCGTAAATACTGCGCCGTGAGCGAGGCCTTGCTGCGCAACAGTTGTTTCGGCGTGCCGAAAAACACCGCTTCGCCGCCGCGCGCGCCCGGCCCCGGCCCCATGTCGAGAATGCGGTCGGCCGCCAGCATGATCTGCGGGTCGTGCTCGACCACCAGAAGGGTGTTGCCGGCGTCGCGCAAACGCTGCAACACGCCGATGACGCGCTGCATGTCGCGCGGGTGCAGCCCGATGCTGGGCTCGTCGAGCACGAACAGGGTGTTGACCAGCGAGGTGCCGAGCGAGGTGGTGAGGTTGATGCGCTGCACTTCGCCGCCGCTCAAGGTGCGCGACTGCCGGTCGAGGGTGAGATAGCCCAGACCGACGTCGAGCAGAAAACCCAGCCGCGCGCGGATCTCGCCGAGCAGCAGTTCGGTGGCTTCGTCCAGGGGCTCGGGCAGTTGCAGCGCGGCGAAGAAAGCCGCGCAGCGCTCCAGCGGCAGGCGCATGACGTCGTGCAGGTTGAGACCCGGCAACTGCTGCCAGCGTTTGTCGGACACCGCCACCGTCGCCGGTTTGTGGCGCGCGGCCGGCGCCAGCGCGGCGTCGGCGACGGCTTTATCGCCCAGGCGCCACAGCAGCGCGTCGGGCTTGAGGCGGGCGCCGGCGCAACTGGGACACTCGTCGTAGGAACGGTAGCGCGACAACAGCACGCGGATGTGCATTTTATAGGCCCGGCTCTCCAGCCAGGCGAAAAAGCGCCGCACGCCATACCACACGCCTTCATCCCAGTCGCCCTCGCCTTCGATCACCCAGTGGCGTTGCGCGCGGCTGAGTTTTTTCCAGGGCACATCGACGGGGATGTCGCCGCGGCGGGCGAAGCGCAGCAGATCGGCCTGACACTCGTAGTAGGCATCGGTCTGGAAGGGTTTGATGGCGCCGTCGGCGAGGCTCTTGCTGTCGTCGGGGATGACCAGCGCATAGTCGATACCCTGGGTGCGGCCGAAACCGCGGCAGGTCTCGCAGGCGCCGATGGGCGAGTTGAAGGAGAAATGGTTGGGCGTGGTCGGCTGATAGTGGATATCGCAATGCGCGCAGTGCAGCTCGCTGGAAAAGCGCCAGGCCTCGCCGGCGTTGCGCTCGGCGTCCAGCGGATAGACGCTGACATGGCCGCGGCCGTGTTTGAGCGCGGTCTCGAGCGCCTCGATCAGGCGTTCGCGCTGCGCCGGCTGCAACCGCAGCCGGTCCTGGATGACCTAGATGCGCCGGCCCGCGCGGCGATGCAGTCGGGTGTAACCTTGTGCCGCCAGCAGGCCCTCGACTTCGTCGTTGCTGAAGTTCTCCGGCACGTCGATGGCGAAGGTTATCAGCGCGCGCGGCGGCTCGTCGCAAGCGGACGCATGCCGGAACAGCGCATCGGCGATGCTATCGGGCGTGTCCTTGCGCACCGGAGCGGCGCAACCGCGGCAAAAGAGTTGGGTGGCGCGCGCGTACAGCAGCTTCAGGTGATCGTTTAGCTCGGTCATGGTGCCGACGGTCGAGCGCGAGGTACGCACCGGGTTGGTCTGGTCGATGGCGATGGCCGGCGGGATACCCTCGATGCGATCGACACCCGGGGCGTCCATGCGGTCGAGGAACTGGCGCGCGTAGGGCGAGAATGTCTCCACGTAGCGCCGCTGGCCTTCGGCATAGAGGGTATCGAAGGCCAGCGACGACTTACCGGAACCGCTGACGCCGGTGACCACAATCAGCTCGCCGAGCGGCAGGTCCAGGTCGAGGTGTTTGAGGTTGTTCTGGCGGGCGCCGCGAACACGCAGGAATTGCTTGGGCATGGGATAGCGCGGCGATTCAGTATTCGGTGTATTTCTTGGCGCTGCCGCGCACCCTGCCGGCGGGATATTTTCGTTCGTTGGTTTCGATTTTACGCAACGCCGCCGGGATCAGATCGATGTCCAGTTTGTCGGCGGCACGAATAAGATAGATGAAGATATCCGCCAGTTCTTCCTCGACCTCGGCGAGTTTGGCGGCGGGCAGACGCCGGCTCTGCTCCTCGGTCAGCCACTGAAAGTGCTCCACCAGTTCGGCCGCCTCGGCGATCAGCGCCATGGAGAGATTTTTCGGCGAGTGGAACTGGTCCCAGTCGCGCTCGAAGGCGAACTTGCGCAGGCGATGCCTGAGTGTTTCCAGGGTTTCTTCTTCCAGCTGTTCCATACTGTCCTACGTAGAGCACCCCGGCACGGCAATCGCCGGTGCATGACAAGACCCGGTATGATTGTTTCTGTTCGGGGACGATTTTTCAAGCGCCATGAAGACTTATATCGTCCGCGCCACGCCGGACGCGGCGCTGCAGCCGGCGATTGAACTCCCGTATCAGAATAAAATCAGTTAACACAGGCCCTTCTGATCTAAACTGTGCTTATGTCATCTATGTCTACACTGTTGCGCTACACCCTGTTACCGGCCGCCCTGCTATTGGGCAGCTGCGCCTCGCAGATCCCCGTCAACATCCGTGAGGCGCCACCGGCTAATCCGTCGCTGCAACAGGTGCGCGCCAAACCCGCCGATTATCGCTCGCAGCAGGTGCGCTGGGGGGGTGAAATCCTTGCCGTTGAAAACCGCCAGGACGCCACCTGGCTGACACTGCTGGCCCGGCCGCTGGCCCGTGACGGCAGACCCGAGGGCGCGGATAACAGCCTGGGTCGATTTATCGCCAAGGTGCCGCAATTCCTCGACCCGAAGGTGTACCAGGCCGAGCGCCAAGTCACGGTACGCGGGACGCTGGCGGGCACCGAGACGCGCCAGGTAGGAAAGTTTCCTTACCTGTATCCGCTGGTCGATGCCACCGACTGGTACCTCTGGCCGCCGCCCGTGTCACGCGCGCCCGGCGATTATTATCCCGGCGGCTACTACGACCCCTTTTTCTACGACCCGTGGTTTTACGACCCCTGGTACCGGTATCCTTACTACCCCACTCACATTCACAAGGATAAAGATTGATGTCCATTCGCGGATTACGCCTGCTATGGATGGCGCCCCTTCTGCTGTTGAGCGCCTGCGCGAGCGGCCCGAGCCTCGATACCAGCCAGGTGGACCGCTCGATCACACCGCGCAGCGCAGTCGCCGAGCTGGCCGCCAACCGCGGCAAGCGTGTGGTTTGGGGTGGTGTGATTCTCAGCACCACCAACCTGGAAAAGCTCACCCGGGTCGAAGTGCTGGCCTATCCGTTAGACAGCGATCAGCGACCGCAGCGCGAGCGCGACCCGCTGGGGCGCTTTTTACTCGAGCGGCAGGGCTTTCTGGAACCGGCCACCTATGCGCAAGGACGCCTGCTGAGCGTGGTCGGCACGCTGGTACGCACCGAGGACGGCAAAGTGGGCGATTCGGCCTATCTCTACCCGGTGGTCGAGGCCGACCAGTTACACCTGTGGTCAAAAGACAGCGACTACAACAAGGGCTCCAATGTGCACTTCGGCATCGGCGTGGGTATCGGTCTGTAAACGCCGCGCACGGTGTTACCCGCCTTGGCGCAGACTCAGCGCCGGTGGCCGGCTGAGCACGCTGCGCGTGCCGAGCACCCCGGCGCTACCGACGATCACCATACCTGCGACAATCCCGATCAGCGCTACCCTCGGGTTGAACCGATAGTCGAAGTGAAATACCTGCTCGGCCAAGACCCACGCCAGAGCGGTGGCGGCCAGGCCCGCCAGCAGACCCGACAACGCCCCCAGGGTGAGGAATTCGGCCACCAGGCCGCGCCACAGTACCGCGCGGCGCGCACCCAGGGTGCGCAATACCGCGCTTTCGTACCGCCGCTCGTCCTGGTTGGCCTGAATCGCGGCATACAGCACTGCCAGACCCGCCGCCAGCGTAAACAGGAAAATGAATTCCACCGCCTCGATGACCCGGTCCATAATGCCGCGCACGCGGTTCATGATGGCTTCGATATCGATCACGGTCACGTTGGGAAACTGCTTCACCAGTTCACCCAGGCGCCGCTTCTGAGTCGCGTCCAGGTAGAGGCTGGTGATATAGCTCGCCGGCTGGGTGTCCAGCACGCCCGGTGGCACCAGGGTGAAAAAATTGACGTTGAAGCTGTCCCACTCGACCTGGCGCAGGCTGCTCACGGTAAACGTCAACCTGCGCCCGTTTACCTCGAAGCCCAGCGTGTCGTGAAGCTTGATGCCGAGGGTTTCGGCCAGGCCGCTTTCCAGTGACAACAACGGCCGGCCGTGTTCCTCGGCCGTCCACCAGTGTCCGGCGACGATGCGGTTGTCGGCCTGCGGCTGGTCGGCCCAGGACAGGTTGAATTCGCGCGTCACCAGGTGTTTGGCGCGTTCGTCAGGATAATCCTCGCTGCTTACCGGGTGTTCGTTGACCCGCGTCAGCCGCGCCCGCACCAGCGGGTGCAGCTGCGGCGCGCCGGCGCCCTGCGCGGCGAAGAAAGCCCGCATCCCGGCGACCTGATCGGGTTGCACGTTGATCAGAAAATGATTGGGTGCGTTCGGCGGCAGGCTGCGCCGCCAGTCGCGCAGCAGATCGTCGCGCACCGAGGACAACAGCAGCAACACCATGATGGCCAGCCCGAAGGCGACGATCTGTAACACACTGGCGCCTGGCCGCCGGGCGATATTGGCCAGACCGAAACGCCAGGCGACCCCGACCCGGGCGCGCAAGCGACCGAGCAGCAGGATCAGACCGCGCGCGGCGACGCCCAACAACCCTACGGTGGCCAGCATACCGGCCATGACATACAGCACCAGGCGCGCGTCGCCGAGCTGCCAGTAGAGCAGCGTTGCCATGGCCAACAAGACGCCGCTGTAGACCTGCCAGGTGCGCGCGTCTGGCCCGGTGGCATTCCGGCGCAGCACCCGCAACGGCGGTACGTGGCGCAGCGCCAGCAGCGGCGGCAGGGCAAAACCGAGCAGCAGGATCACCCCGGTGGCGTAACCGCCCAGCAGCGGGCGCCAGGACGGCGGCGGCAGCTCGGCGAGCAGCAAATGCTCAAGCAAGCGGGCAATCAGGCTCTGGGTGAGCAGGCCGCCGAGCACGCCGACGCTGCTGGCCAGCAGTGCCAGCCAGAGCATTTCCAGACTGAAAGCGCGGATGACAAGCGACTGACCGGCGCCCAGGCAACGCAGAATGGCGCTAGTGTCGAGGTGGCGACGGGCGAAGCGCCGCGCCGCGGTGGCTATCGCCACGCCGGCCAGCAGCGCGCTGATCAGCGCCGCCAGCCCAAGGAAACGCTGCGCGCGTTCGAGCGCGGCGCGCAGCTCCGGCCGCCCGTCCTGCACGCCGAGGAGGGTTTCGCCGGGGCGCAGTTGCAGCGCCAGTTCGTCGCGCAACGCTGCCACGGCCGGGGCATCGCCGGCTATCAGCAGACGGTAGTTGACCAGCGCGCCGGCTTGGATCAGGCGCGTGGCCGGCAAGTCGTCGAGGTTAATCAGCAGCCGCGGGGCGACGCTGAACAGATCACCGCCCGGATCCGGTTCGTACGTCAATACCCGAGTGATGGTGAACTGCGACTCGCCAAGCTGGAAGCGCTCGCCCACCCGCAAGCCCAGCGCCTGCAGCAGGCGCGGCTGCACCCAGGCCCGGCCGCGCGCCGGTATACCCTCGGCGGGACGGTCGGTGACGTAAGCCGCCGTAGCGCTGCGCAGTGTGCCGCGTAGCGGATAGTGTGCTGAGACCGCCTTGACTTCCACCAGTTGCAGGCGCTCACCGGCCACAGCCACGCTGCGAAACTGGCTGATGTGTGCGGTGCGTAAACCGCGCTTACGCGCCTGTTGTTCAAAGCGCGGACGAATGCGTTTGCTGGCGCTGAGCACCAGATCGGCGGCGATCAACTCGGCGGCCTGGTACTGTAAGCCGCGCTCGACGCGGTCGACAAAGAAACCCACCGCAGTGACGCTGGTCACTGCGATCAGCAGCGCCGCAGCCAGCATCTGCAGTTCGCCACCGCGCCAGTCGCGCCAGAGCATGCGCCAGGATAATTTTACACTGGAGGGCGAGCGTGCACCGCGCATGCGCTAGACCAGCCTTCCGGCCTGCAACAGCAGACGCTCCCGGCAATGGCCGGCCAGGGCTTCGTCGTGGGTGGCCATAATCAGCGTGGCGCCCTGGGCGCGGTTGAGCTCGAACAGCAGCTCGATGATGCGCGCTCCGGTCTGCGCGTCGAGGTTGCCGGTGGGCTCATCGGCGATCAGCACCGTGGGCCGCGCGGCGAACGCGCGCGCAATCGCACAGCGCTGCTGCTCGCCGCCGGAAAGCTGGTTGGGATAGTGCCCGAGCCGCCGCTCCAGGCCGACGCGGGCGAGAAACTCAGCGGCCTGAGCGCGCGGATGTTCCACCCCGGCCAGCTCCAGTGGCAGCATGACGTTTTCCTGCGCGGTGAGGCCATGCAGAAGCTGAAAATTCTGAAATACAAAGCCGATGTTTTCAGCACGTAGCTGCGCGCGCCCATCCTCATCGAGCGCCTCGAGGTCCCGGCCGTGGACCAGCACCCGCCCGGCGCTCGGCCGGTCCAGACCGGCGAGCAGCCCCAGCAGCGTGGTCTTGCCGGAACCCGAGGCGCCGAGCAACGCCACCGAGGAACCCGCGGCGATGCAAAAGTTGATATCATCGAGTATCACCAGCGGGCCTTCACCGGTGCGGACCTGCATACCCAGGCCGAGAGCCTGCACACTGTTTTCAGATGACGGCGCTTCCATGTTAAGACCACTCCTGTTGTGCATTATGTGGCTGACGACCGCCGGCGCGTGGGCCCAGCCGCCGGCGGTGCTGGTGCTCGGTGACAGTATCAGCGCCGCCTACGGCATTGATTCGGCCGCCGGCTGGGTGGCCTTACTGCGCCAGCGTCTGGCCGGCACGCAGCCGGCCTATCGGGTGATCAACGCCAGTGTCAGCGGCGACACCACCCGCACCGGCTTGAATCGGCTGGGCGCAGCCCTCGAGCAGTACCAACCCTCAGTGGTGATCGTCGAGCTGGGTGGCAACGACGGTCTGCGCGGTCTGTCATTCGCCGAAATCGAGGCTAACCTTACCGGCATTATCGACATGAGTCAGCAACGGGGTGCCAAAGTGCTATTGACCGGTTTACGCCTGCCGCCGAATTACGGCTCCGTTTACACCAAGCATTTCGATGCGCTGTTCCAGCGCCTGGCCGACTCGCAGGGGGTGGCGCTGGTGCCGCGTCTGCTGGAAAATATCGACGATCGGCCGGCGCTCATGCAGGCCGACGGCATTCACCCCAATGCCGCGGCACAGGCGCGTATCCTGGACAATGTCTGGAGCGGGCTGCGTTCGTTACTCTAAACCTAAACTGCGCAGGCCTCAGTAGGCGGCCACTTCATAGTGGTCGTTGTTGAACTTCTGCCCAAACAGGGTGTAGACCTCGTCGACGGTGCGCGGCTTGCAGGTCTTGGGATGGAAAATATCCTGATTGCTCTGTGCAGCGGCGGGAAAGATATCGACCGCAGGGGCATCGGGCGTCTTGTCGAGCGCCTCGAGGAAGGAGATCGCGCCGTCGGTGCCGAAAAAGTGCGTCAGGTAGAGATCAGCCTCGGTGGGCTGGCGATCGAACGAGCGCGTCAGGCGCTGCACGCTGTCCTTAACCGACTCGGCCGCCATCATCGCCGAGATGCGCGGGTTCTTGCGTAACGCCATCAGATGTCGGTACACCGCCTTGTCGCGTACCCGCGGCCACTGATAGCCGTTGCGATCGACGCGGTAGTCGATCTGCGCGGCGTACGCGCCCAGTCCGTACTTGGCGCCGTGGGTCTTGATGGCGTTCAACCAGGTACTGCGGGTGAACTGATAGAGCCCAGTGGCCGAAGACGCCGCGGATTCACTGCGCGGCTCGAAGTTGCTTTCTACCGCCGCCAGCTTCATCAGATAGGAAAACTGTACGCCGGTGCGCACACTGCTCAGGCGAATCGCCGCCAGCACGCCCTGGTCGATGCCGAAGCTGCGCGCATCGGAACGCGCCAGGTTGGCGTAATTGGCAATAATGGCCGCCAGCGCACTGCCGCTCGGCGGTTTTTTCAGCGCCGACAGATACAGCGCATCAAATTCCTTCAGCGCCTGGCGCGTGCGCCGGCCGCTAAAACCGTCGGCCTTGCCGATGGCGAAACCCAGTGCCCGCAGAGCGCGCTGCTGGCGCTGCACCACCGGATCGAAAGCGCCGACCGCTGCGCTTTCACCGCTAGCGGGCAATAACGCCGGGCCCCACTGGTGCACCGTTCCCCTGCCCGTCCTGACGAAGCGGGTCTTGGGCCGGCGCGTTTGCGGCGCCGGGGTCTGCGAGTCTTCTTTAGTCAGCGTCTCGTCTGCCCGATAGCCATCGTCAGGGACGACTTCCAGCGCAGTGAAGGGCGTCGTCTCGCCATTCGCCTGCGGGTCCGACAGCGGAGGAGGGCTCTGCAGCGTGCTCTGTGCGTCGTGATACAGGAGGATATTGGCCAGCGCCCCGAGCGAGAGCACCACACCGGCGACGGTGGCCGCGCGGTACGAATGACCCGGGGACCGCGCGCCGGGGGCCGCCGCGGCCGCGGGGGGTGATGGCTCGACGCAGGGCGGAGGGCTCAGCGCGCCGGTTGTCGGCGCAGCGCCGTGGCGCCTATGTTGGTCGCGCTCGGTCGCAAGCGCGGCCAATTGCTGTTTGAGGTGACTGATTTCAGCCTGATACTGGGTTTCAGTTTTTTTATTCACTACGGCCAGACCCTATATAAGCTGCGGTGCTGTATGACAGCACGCTGTGGACTCTCCCTCCTAAATGGCGGAATCGGTCCCCGCCTCCCGGCACTCACGTTAGGCGTCTGGATCCGCCAGTCGTTCATCTTGTGCGATGAAGTTCAGTGCAAGTTTTGTGCTAGTTAAAAAGATTTTACCGGATATGATCGGCTTAGGCTATTTTTTGTCGCCAGCTGACGACAAAAAACGTAAATATTTTCGACATTTTTATGGAATTTCTTACAGTTTCAAGGGCCGCCCAACATAAAAAAATGACAATTAAGATGGATTCTCCTGCGCCTTTGGCGACGCCTCCGCTGGCGCTTCCGGCGGCGTGGTCAGCCGCTGGCGCAACTCGCGCAACTTGCGCTTGAGCCTCGCGGCATTCTCCGGTCCGATGCGAATCATGACCTTCTGCCCGGCCGACAGGGCTTCCAGATCAGGATCGGCGTACTGGTAGAGCACGTGGGGGCGCGCCAGCGGGATCGGCTCGCTGACTGTCGGCGTGTCCAGCAACTGGTCGATGACCTCCACCAGGCGGTCGTTGAAGTACGCCGAGGGGTAGCCGAGATCCGCATAGGCGCTCTGGAACAACGGGTAGAAGTGGCGGTAGACCGACACCAGCAGATCCGTGTCCAGACCGGTGAGTATCTTGATGTAGGGGGTGTAACGGGCGTAATTGTCGGGGTTCAGGTAGAGCTTTTCATCGTCTCCATCATAGACGCGTACCCGCCGCACCACCAGTTGTCCCGGCGCCGGGCGCGCCACCCGGTAATTGCTGCGCGGGTACTGCCGACCCGGCAGGTTATCGACGGTCACTACCAGACGACGCACCAGACGATCGCTATAGAACAGCTTGCCGAACGACGGCGCCCCGAACAGTGACTGCAACCGGCTTTTCAGGGTATTGTCGCTCTCATCCAGGGCCGGCAGCGCTTCGACCCCCGGCACAGCAGTGGTATCGGCCACCGCGGCGTCGCTCTCGGGCTCGGCAGAGGCGCTGTCACTGGCCGCCACCGGCGGCGGTTCGCCGTTGGCGCGCGCTGGGGGCGCTTCGATCGGATAGCGGGGGCTCGGCGCGGCGTCGCCGAGCGTCTCCTCGGGCGGCGCTTGCGCCGGCGGCAGACTGTCGGCCTCCTCCGGCGGTCGCTGTACATACATAACGGCGGCCACCATCACCACCAGCAACACGGCTACTGCGATTTCGGTTTTATTCATAAGCGTTGGATGCCGTGTGAGTTTTATCGGTCACAAGCGTAATACAGGGCACCCTGAGCGGCAACCGCGGCTAACGGCGCCGGCGCAGCCAGATGCTCAATAGCAACCAGCCGCCACTGAGGAGGATGACCGGCCAGTTACCCCAACGCACGTAGGGCGTGGCGCCGCTGCGCGGCTGTACGCTGTGGGTCACCGTGGCCACCTCGAACTGCGGACCTTGCGCGAGGATACGGCCGCCGTCGTCCATAATCGCGGAGACACCGGTATTGGTGGCGCGCAGCAGGTAGCGCTCGGTTTCGCGCGCGCGCATACGCGCCATTTCCTCGTGCTGGTGGGGGGCCAGGGAATCGCCGAACCAGGCGTCGTTGCTGACGTTGATCAAATAGGCCGCCTGCGGCAGTGCGTGAATCAGCTGCTCGCCGAAGGCGACCTCATAACAAATAGAGGTTCCCACCGGGTGGCCGGCGGCCTGAAGCAGCGGTTGGTGAATATCGCCGGCGCTGAAATCGGCCTGAGGCACCGGCAGAAAACTCAGTACTCCGGCCAGCCAGTGGCGCAACGGCAGGTATTCTCCGAAGGGGACCAGGTGCACTTTGTAATAGAAGGCACCGGGCTGGTTGAGACTGATAACGGCGTTGTAGTACTGCCAGTGCTCACGATCCAGCACTGGGATACCGGTCACCAGGCTGACACCGTGTTGTCGCAGATCAGCACGCAAGGAAGGGAGGAAATCGTCCTCCACCTGGTCATAAAAAGCCGGTATCGCGGTCTCCGGCCAGACCACCAGGTCGCTGTCCAGATGTTGGCGGGTCAGCGCCTGGTAGCGCTCGAGCGTGTTGCGCTGTTCCGCCGGCTGCCACTTCAACGCCTGCGGGATGTTGCCCTGCACCAGCGTGGCGGTAAACGGCGCGCCAAGCGGCTGCGTCCAACGGTATTGATTCAGTTGCCACCCGCTTAGCCAGACCAGCGCCAGCGTCACGGCGGCCAGCCAACGCGTGCGCGCCGACGCGGTGACCAGCAGACTGACAGCCCCGGCACTGACAACGCTGAGAAAACCGACGCCGTAAACGCCAAACAGGGGGGCAAAGCCGGCCAGCGGTGTATCGATCTGACTGTAGCCGAGATTGAGCCAGGGAAACCCGGTAAACAACCAGGAACGCAGCCATTCCGACAGCGCCCAGGCGGCCGGAAATGCGAGCAGCATGAAGGCCGCCGGGGCACCGCGGCGCGTGCGCGCCAGCACCCAGCCCATGGCCGCCGGAAACAGCGCCATATACATCACCAGCAGCCACATGGTGGCCAAGGACAACGCCAGACTGGCATTGCCGAACTCATGGATGCTGATGTGTACCCAGGAAATCCCGACGCCGAACTCCCCCAGGCCAAACAGCCAGCCCAGCCACAAGGCCTGAGGCGGGGTGGCGCGTTGCAGCAACACGCCCAGCAGCGCCAGGGCCAGCAGCGGCAGGAAAAACCAGCCGAAGGGCGCAAAACCGAGCGGTACCAGCGCGCCGCCGAGCAGCGCCGCCAGCCAGGGCCAGAGCGTGCGCACCGGCGCCATGGCTCAGGCGTCTATCTGCCGGGCGAGCGCGTCGGGGTTGGTCAGCAGCGTGACTTTCATCAAATGCAGGCGACGGTTGTCGGCACGCACAATCTGAAAACTCATATTCTCCAGCAGTACCGTTTCGCCGCGTTTGGGCAAGCGTCCCAGCTGGGCGGTGACCAGACCGCCGATGGTGTCGAATTCCTCGTCGCTGAAGCTGGTGCCAAAGTATTCGTTGAAGTCATCAATGGGGGTCAGTGCCTTGACAGCGAAATTGACTTCGGAAAACTTACGGATAAAGGTCTCTTCATCTATGTCGTGTTCGTCTTCGATTTCACCGACGATCTGCTCCAGCACGTCTTCGATGGTGACTATCCCGGCGACACCGCCATATTCGTCAACCACCACCGCCATGTGATTGCGACTGGCGCGAAAATCCTTCAACAGCACGTTGAGGCGCTTGCTCTCGGGCACAAACACCGCCGGGCGGAGAATTTCGCGGATCGAGAAGTATTCGCCGTCGGGCTTGGAGGAATACCGCAGCAAGTCTTTGGCCAACAGCACACCGACCACTTCGTCGCGGCTTTCGCCGACCACCGGAAAGCGCGAATGCCCGGATTCGATGGCCACCTGCACCAGCTGCTCGGGGCTGGCATCGCGGCTTACCACCACCATCTGCGAACGCGGAATCATGATGTCACGGGCCTGCATGTCGGCAACTTGCAACACGCCCTCGATCATTGACTGAGCGTCGGCGTCGAACAGGCCGCGCGTTTGCGCCTCGCGCAGCACGTGGGTGAGCTGCTCGCGGTCGCGCGGTTCGCCGAGCAAGGCGTGACTGAGTTTATCGAACCAGGAGCGTTGCTGCGCCTCGTTGTCGCTGCGATCTTCTTTCATGGGTTTCCTGTCAGGCGGTCATGTCGGGCACGGTGTAGGGATCGGCAATACCGAAGCCGGCGAGAATCTGTTTTTCCTGCGCTTCCATGGCGGCGGCCTGTGACTTGTCCTCGTGATCGTAGCCACGCAAGTGCAGCACACCGTGCACCACCATGTGCGCCCAATGGTGGTCCGCGGGTTTGCGCTGCTGCGCGGCTTCTTGTTGCACCACCGGCGCACAGATGAGCAGATCGCCGAGATGGTTGCACGCGACGCCCGCGGGGGCCTCGAAGGGAAAGGATAACACGTTGGTGGGTCCGTTCTTGCCGCGGTACTGGCCATTGAGCCTGTGGCTTTCCTCTACATCGACGACACGAATGACCAGCCCCACCGGTCGCTCGAGCGCCGAGAGTGCGGCCAGCGCCCAGGCGCGCAACGAGTCTTCGTCCGGCACATCGCTGCTGGCACAGGCGTACTGTACCTCCAGTTCCAGCAGCGATGGCGCGTCAATCGTTGTCATCGCGGTTTTCGTAGCGCTCGTAGGCGTGCAGGATTTTCTTTACCAGCGGGTGGCGTACCACGTCGCGGGCGTCGAACCAGGTGAAGCCGATGTCTTCCACTTTATCGAGCACGCCGATGGCGTGATTCAGGCCGGACTGCATGCCTTTGGGCAGATCGATCTGAGTGATATCCCCGGTGACCACCGCGGTGGAACCGAAGCCGATGCGGGTGAGGAACATTTTCATCTGTTCGACCGTGGTGTTCTGCGCCTCGTCGAGGATGACAAAGGCATCGTTGAGCGTGCGCCCGCGCATGAACGCCAGCGGCGCGATTTCGATAATCGAGCGCTCCAGGTATTTGCCCACGCGCTCAAAGCCCAGCATTTCATAGAGCGCATCGTAGAGCGGACGCAGGTAGGGGTCGACTTTTTGCGTCAGATCGCCGGGCAGAAAACCGAGCCGCTCGCCGGCTTCGACCGCCGGGCGCACCAGCACCAGGCGGCGCACCTGCTCGCGCTCCAGTGCCTGCACGGCGCAGGCCACGGCCAGGTAGGTCTTGCCGGTGCCGGCCGGACCGACGCCGAAATTCAGATCCTGCGCGTGGATGTTGCGCACATATTCCTGTTGGTGACCGCCGCGCGCTTTGATGGTGACACGGTGTGTCTGGATCACACTGGCGGAAAGCTCGTCGCCCTTTTTGCTCTTCAGCGCATCGAGGCCGGCCTGCTGCAGGTGCAGATGCACACGCTCAGGCGTCAACGGCGCATCGCGCGTGGCATCGTAGAGGTTCTGCAACACTTTACCGGCCAGCTGCGGAGCGCTGTCTTGACCGGCGATCTGAAATTGGTTGCCGCGGTTGCTGATCTCGACGTGCAGCCGGCGTTCGAGTTGGCGCAGGTGCTCGTCGAACTGACCGCACAACGAAGCCAGCCGCTGATTGTCGGCGGGTTCCAGAGTCAGGGTGACAGAGGCGGGTTCTGGGTCCAAAACAATCCGGCGCAAGGCGCGGGGCTTAGCCCCAGTTGGCGGCGTTGAGCGCCGCTTGATGGTCGTCGATGGCGATGAATTCACCGCGCAAGGAATTGGGCATCGCCTGGGTGACACGCACCCGCACAAAGCGCCCGACCAACTCGGCGGCGCCGCGGAAATTGACCACGCGGTTGTTCTCGGTACGCCCTGCCATCTCGGCGGGGTCCTTGCGCGAGGGCCCTTCGACGAGAATGCGTTGTTCGCCGCCGACCATGCCGGCGCTGATCGCGGCGGCCATTTCGTTGATGCGCGCCTGCAGGCGCGCCAGGCGTTGCTTCTTGACGGCCATCGGCACGTCGTCGGGGAACTGTGCGGCCGGCGTGCCGGGACGCTGGCTGTAGATGAAACTGAAGCACTGGTCAAAACCGATGTCTTCGATCAGTTGCATGGTGTTTTCGAAATCGCGCTCGCTTTCGCCGGGGAAGCCAATGATGAAATCCGACGACATACTGATGTCCGGGCGCGCTTGGCGCAGGCGGCGGATGCGCGATTTGTACTCCAGCGCTGTGTGGTTGCGCTTCATCGCCGCGAGAATGCGATCCGAGCCGCTTTGCACCGGCAGATGCAGATGGCTGACCAACTCCGGTACCTCGGCGTAGACGTTGATCAGGCTGTCGCTCATCTCAAGCGGATGCGAGGTGGTGTAGCGGATACGATCGATACCCTCAAGGGCGGCGATATAGGTGATCAGCAACGCCAGGTCGGCGTTCTCGCCCTCGGCCATGGCGCCGCGCCAGGCGTTGACGTTCTGGCCCAACAGGTTGATTTCGCGCACCCCCTGGGCGGCCAGACCGGCGGCCTCGGCGAGGATGTCGTCGAACGGCCGGCTGACTTCCTCGCCACGGGTATAGGGCACCACACAGAACGTACAGTACTTGCTGCACCCCTCCATGATCGACAGGAACGCCGTCGGCCCCTCGGCGCGCGGTTCGGGCAGATGGTCAAACTTTTCGATTTCCGGGAAGGACACGTCGATGACCGAGGTGCGTCCGCCGCGCGCCTGCTCGATCATTGCCGGTAAGCGGTGCAGCGTCTGCGGGCCGAACACCAGATCGACAAACGGCGCGCGCTCGCGCAGCGCCTCGCCTTCCTGACTGGCGACACAGCCGCCGACACCGATAATCAGCGCCGGCTTGCGCAGCTTGAGTTCACGCCACTGACCCAGTTGCGAAAAGACTTTTTCCTGCGCTTTCTCGCGAATCGAACAGGTGTTGAGCAACAGTACATCGGCCTCGTCAGCGCTGTCGGTCAGCTGCATACCGTGGGCAGCCGCCAACACATCCGCCATCCTGGCGGAGTCATACTCGTTCATCTGACACCCGTGGGTTTTTACGAAAACTTTGCCGGTCATTAACAAATCAAGTGAGTTCAGATAGATGGAGTATTGTACAGGGAAACGGGCCGGGATTCAGCCGTTGTAATTATAGGATATAAAGTGAAGCCGGCCTGTAAGCCGGGTTCTGTCGAGGACAACCATTCATCTGGGACGCCCGTCACCGGACGCCTCAAGCGACCTACCCGGGAACAACGCGGGCCGCGCCGACGTTCCCCTATTTGGTCTTGCTCCAGGTGGGGTTTACCCTGCCACCGCTGTTACCAGCCGCGCGGTGCGCTCTTACCGCACCTTTTCACCCTTACCGGCGCGTGAGCGCTTAGGCGGTATATTTTCTGTGGCACTTTCCGTGGGCTCGCGCCCCCCAGGCGTTACCTGGCACCCTGCCCT
>JASBSN010000097.1 GCA_030148915.1 Thiogranum sp. | reverse complement strand
CCAGCGGATCGCTCCGTTTCGGGCCACCACGCGGTATTCGAAGTCAAAATCGCTGCGTTCGCCCAGCATCCAAGCGGTGAACGCCTGCTCAATCTCAACCCGGTCGCCGGGGTGAATCATGGCCACCCACAAGTGCGGATCAGCATAAAGCTCCTGCGCGGATACGCCCCAAATCGCTTCGAAAGCGGGGCTGACATAAAGCGCCCGCTGCGGCTCCACTTCCATGAACCAGAACACCTGGTTGGTATTTTCGGCGAGTTGGCGGAAGCGCTCTTCACTGTCGTGCAAGGCTTCCTCGGCGTGGCGCCGCTCGGTGATATCGATGGCCGAGCCGATATACCCGGCAAACGTTCCATCTGTAGCGAACCAGGGACGCCCGGTACCCAGCATCCAACGATACTCACCGTCGAAATGTCGCAACCGGTATTCCATAGTGAAGGATTCGCGGGCCTCGAACGCAGCGCGGTATTGAGCACGGTAACGCGCAAAATCAGCCGGGTGCATGCCCTCGGCCCAGCCGTTGACCAGTTCCTGGTGAAGCTCCCGGCCGGTAAAATCCAACCACTGCCGGTTGAAATAAACACAATACTTGTCGCTACCGGATATCCAGATCAGTTCCGGCAGATTGTCGACCAGCCAGTGTAACCCGTCTGCGTCCATTGGAGTGTTCGGCATATTCTGTTCGACCTTGGGAGATACTCCGGTTGGTGCTAGCGCGGCAGCGCGAAACGCCGGTGGGTGTGGATGCATGCCTGACACCCCAGGCAGGTCGTTTGCTCCTCGGGTGGGTGGACTGATAATAATGACATAATAAGCTGGGCTTAAGCGCCCTGTCAGATCTTACAGGAGTGAAGCGGAAAATCAGATGGCCACGCGGGCGCCAACCTCGGGAGTGACGTGTTAGAGGCCGATCGCCTGCAGCAACGCCTCGGCTTCCAGAGGCTTACTCAAACACTTCTCGGCACCCGCGGCCATGATGAGATCAACATTTTCCTTGCCGGGATAAGCCGTCATGGCGATAATCCGGATCCCCTTGGTCGCCGGGGCGCTCTTTAGCATACGGCACACCTGAAAGCCGTTCATGCCGGGCATCATCAGGTCGAGCAACACAATATGCGCTTGGAATGTTTGAATTTTCTGGCCTGCCTCAAAGCCGTCGCTGGCGGTTTCGACGACCACCTCGGTCGACAGTCCGGTCAACAGCTCGACCAGGTAGCCCGAGAACTGCTTGTCGTCGTCGACAATGAGGATGCGCAAACGGGGATCAGGCGCCGGCTGTAATGTCAGCTCGTGTTCACGGGCGAACCGTTCCACTTCCTGGCGCGTAAAACGACGATGCCCCCCCGGCGTGGTCAGGGCATGGAGCTGACCTTTCTGCGCCCACTGACGCACCGTCACCGGGGATACCATGAGCAACTCAGCCACCTCATTGGGGGTAAGGTAAGACTTTATTTTTTCTGATCGTTTCATGGTTACCGGCAATTAGGGCGCCAGGCGCTACGGGAGCCAAGGGGCTGAAAAGCGGATCATATCAAAAACTCGATTTAACCGCATTTTTCGTTTCCGCCCAGGCGTAAACCGCCTCGACACAGTTCCCCTGGCCCTGATAGCGCAGAGACTCACACAACGCGCTCACCAATGACAGCCCACGCCCGGCGTAGGCGCTATTGTTCTCCAGCGCCAACTGAGGTCCGGCCAGCGCCGCGGCAAAATCGAAGCCCTCGCCGCTGTCTTCTACCCGTATCGTCAGGCGTCCGCCCTCGCCCTGCGGCAAATGCGCGAGCTCGATGCGTACGTAGCCTTCGTTCAGAGCCGCAAGCCGTTTTTCGCGCTCGGCATAATAACGGGAAAAACCCTCTTCAGAGGTCTTGAGGCTCGAGTTCAAGCGCAGCACTCCATGGTCCAATGCATTGCTGAACAACTCCGACAGAACGATGTAGAGCGTTTCGCGATGCGTACTGAGACTGTGTAGCTCCTGCAATTGCGCGATGGCCAGCGGTACCGAGTCGATGCTGCGCAAGCCGGCGCCGTGCAATTCAAGCGACCAACGCCAGATGCAGGCGATATTTTCCGCGTTCGGCTGGGACACACTGGGTTCTTCTTTCTGCAGCGCCACGGCGAGATCCGCACGGCAGGGTATCTCGACGAAGGTGATATCGTCGTCGTGCACGCGCCCTTGGCAGAATTTCTCCAAGGCGCCGGCAATCGTATCAAACGCGTCCGCGCCGCTATCGCAGCCCTGGATCAGCCGCTCCAGACGTCCCTTGCCGAACATTTCACCGGCGGGATTTCTGGCGTCGGTAACACCGTCTGATAAGAGCAGGATGCGATCATCGGCGTCTACTTCCAGCCGCTCGACTTTGATCCCGGCGTGCGGACTGCCGCTGATCCCCAACGGGTGGTGGACCGAAGGCAGTCGCTTGCGGATCACACCCTCCCGATTCACCACCAGTATCTCCGGCATTCCCCCGTTCCAGGCGATGACAGAGCGGTGTGGCGCGTCCACGGTGAGAAAACAGGCCGCCATGAACATGTCCACCGGTAGCAAAGTCGTTAGTTTATGATCGATTTCTTTGAGTATATCGGTGGCAACGAAGCCCTTTTCGGTCATTGCACGAAACACTTCCGACACTGGCAAAGCACCGACTGCGGCGGCCAGACCGTGCCCGGTGAAATCGCCCAGCAACACATTGAGCTCTCCGGACGGACGTCGCGCGGTCAGGAGCAGGTCTCCATTGAAAGTCGCGGCCGGCAGCAACAATGTACGAATACTGGAGAGCGCCACGTTCGGCGAGGTCACCGCAGCCGTAAAGATCTGTTCCGCGATCTCCTGCTCGCGCTGCATAAGGTTGTGCAGAACACTGAGTTCCTG
This sequence comes from Thiogranum sp., assembly GCA_030148915.1. GTDB lineage: Bacteria > Pseudomonadota > Gammaproteobacteria > DSM-19610 > DSM-19610 > Thiogranum. The sequence goes on along the minus strand of JASBSN010000097.1, from coordinate 8,875 downwards.
GTGTTGTTCGCGAATTTTCCGATACAGGTCGCGGATGCGCTCAGCCGCAATGATTTTCGCCTTGAAGATTGCCGGTTCGTAAGGCTTGGTAAGAAAATCGTCGCCGCCGACCTCGATACATTTGGCCAGGGCGGCCTGATCAGTGAGTGCAGTCAGGAAAATCACCGGAACGAATTGGTCCCCGGCCGCGGCCTTGATGCGGGTGGTGGCTTCATAACCGTCCATGCCCGGCATCATGATATCCATGAAAACGATATCCGCGCCGTCGCGTTCGAACAACGCCACGCCGTGGCGCCCGTCTTCGGCAAGAATCACTTTAAACCCTTCTCGGGACAACAGGACTCTCAGCAGCGCCCGATTCGAAACGTTGTCATCGACCACCAGGGCACGGCCACGCGAGGGGCTCGCCGGTACTGGGGGCGGATGCTCGCCGGTTGTCGCCAGAACCCCTTCCAGGGCCTTCATGTTACCGGGAGAATAGTGAACAGATCGTCGAAATGAGCAGTTTCAAGGATAGCGCGTATCTGCGCCGAAGGTTTTTCAATCACTACTTCACTATTGGATACCTTGGCGTGGTCGCGCAATAACAACAACATGCCCAGCGCCGAGCTGTCCATGTACTCAGCCTGTTCCAGATTGACCCTGAACCGCTCAAGCCTGTGCTCGTTGTAACGGTACGCATTGCGAAATTCCTGCTGCGCCGTGAAGTCGAACCGCCCTTCGATGGAGATGGTGAGTTCCTGGCCGTCTGTCGATGTTCGCGTCTTGATACTCATAATTATTTACCTTACTTTCTGACAACATCTCAAAACAACTCAACCGCACCTTCCTGCAGGGATACCTGGCTGACCACCTTGGCGCCGCTCTCCCAGCTATTGCTCAGCTCGTGCAACCGCCCGCGCAACTGTTGCATCGACTGCTCGCTATCGGCCTGGGTCGAGGTATCCTGACAGAAATCCTCCATGATACTCGAAAGGCTCACCAGTCGGCTGACGTGGCGATCGGCAATCCCCAGCGACTGAACCACGATATCCTCGAACTGCAACGACCGGACTGCTCCGCCCACCGCGGCATCGATACGTTCGCTCACACTTGAAAGGTCGTTTATCCGCGCAGACAGGTACTGATCGAATAAGTCCACTTCTTCAAATGCCCCGTCCACGCGTTGTTTAATTTGCAGACTGGTATTCATATCGCGCGCGGCCATTTCACCCACTGTGGTACGCACTGTCGCAATAGCCTCTTTTGCGGCGGTGATGCGCTCGCGAATCGCCTCGTTCATATCCGTGGAACGGTGCGAGAGTTGACGCACCTCGTCTGCCACCACCGCGAAGCCCCGACCCGACTCTCCGGCCCGTGCGGCCTCTATCGCGGCATTCAGCGCCAACAAATTAGTCTGATCGGCGATCCCCTTGACGTTGGCCAGCAGACTGAAAATACCGTCCATCTGATCGACCATATCGTCAATATTGTGTACTGTCTGCACGCTCTGCTTGCTGATTTCCACCAGCGTCTGGATGAAGCGCTCCAACAACTCACCGGCCTCGTTCATGAAACCGCGTTTGTCTGACTTTTCTTCGGCGTTATCGCCGGCGCCGCCGTGACGCTCAATAATCTCGCGGACCATCTCTTCGTTGTTGCGCGTCTCCACTCCCAGACTTTCAAAACTCCCCGTCAACTGAAGCACGGCTTCGCTAACCAGGGTGCGCACGCGTTCGATTTCCTCCGTGATGCTGCGGATCTCCCGATCCACCAACGTGGACATCTCGGTAACGGCACCGCGCCAGCCAATATCCAGTTCATCTCGCTGATGGGCGTCCTTCTCCGTTCCGGCGCTCGTCAGACGTGAGTTCAGTACGCGCGCCAGCCACAGTCCTGTAGCGGCCCACACCAGGGAGACCATGGCCATGGCAATCTGGGGATGGCTGGCGACAATACCCACCGCCATTATCAGCATCGTGACAATGCTCGCCGGCAGCAGCGCCAAGTAAGGGTGTTTAAACATAATTTTTCTATCGGTATGGTCGCTTATATCGTTAATATCGTTTTCGACGACATAGGCTAAAAACTTAAGGCGAAAGGGTAAATTCCCCCTCGATCCGCCCAATTTGCCCGCCATTCCACTTTTTTAGTATGGTTTAGGCGAGGGCTCGTCAACGGGGAATGACAGGGTGAATGTAGCGCCTCGTTGGGCGTCGTTCTCGGCGCACACATTGCCGCCGTGCAGCTCGATAATCAGTTTTGTCAGCGCCAGACTGATGCCCAGGCCACTACCGTGATGGTCGATATTTGTAACGGAGAATTCCTTAAACAGCAGGTCGGAAAGCCCCTCTTCTATCCCGGGCCCACTGTCCTGAAGTTGGATGGCGTGGCGCCTGGTATCCGCAGACTTGAATTGCCGGAAGGCAACCGTACCGCCGTGCGGAGATAATTTGACCGCGTTCTCCAACAGAAACACCAGAGCCTTGCGCAACAAATCATAGTTGCCCTGTATTTTAAAACCTTCGGCCTGTTGCTTATCCAGAACAATATGCTTCGCCTGCATGGCCCCCGCTACGTCCTGCACAGCGGCATCGATCAAATCGTCCGAACATACCTCGGTGCGCGGGTAGTCATCCGACTTTTTCAGTGCGCTCAATAACAGAATTCTATTGACCTTCTCGTGCAGGTACTCGCCGCCGGCGAGAATTTCCCTCACCATGTTTTTATGCTCACTACGCAAAGATTCTTCACCCAGCAGAAGGGTTGAAAAGCCAATAATAGCGTTCAAGGGTGTGCCGGTTTCATGGCTGATAAGAGAAAGAAAGTCGGTCTTGAGACGATCCACTTCTTCGACGGTCTTCAGCCTTGCATAGACGTTGACTTTCGCCAGCAACTCCATGTGATCGAACGGCTTGGTGATATAATCATTGGCCCCTGCCGCGTAACCTTCCAAGCGCTCTTCCAGCCGGGCTTTTCCCGAAACGAGGATTATTTTAATATAGCGAAAATCGTCGTGTTGGCGGATGCGGTGGCACACCTCCAACCCGTCTATTCCCGGCATCATGACATCGAGCAGCACAATATCGGGCGAAAACGAAACGACCCGTTCCAGCGCCGACTCTCCGTCGACCGCGGTCTGGAGAATATAGTCATCGCCGAGCACCTCTTCCAGAATCCGGATATTCCGGGCGTCGTCATCCACTATCAGGACTTTTGTACCATTCGTCATTGCAGAAACTCCTGTCTCTCGTCCACTCAATTCATTCCTTCGATTGTTGGAATGCAGAACGTTAATTTCGTTCCGCCCTGTGCGCGGTTTTCCGCCCTAATCCATCCATGGTGGCCCCCCTCGATAATTTCTTTACAGATCGGCAAACCGAGTCCGGTGCCCCCGGCATTAGTCCGCGTCTTGGTGCTCTGGGCGAAGGGGCTGAATACGCATTCCAGTTCGTCTTCGGGAATTCCGACGCCCTGATCCGAGACACTAACGATAACGGCGTTATCCTCTACAGGACCCATATCGATATCGATGACTGAGCCCTCCGGGCTGAATTTAACCGCATTCGAAAGCAGGTTTCTGATAACCTGGGCGATCCGGCTTTCATCCATAGTCACCGCCTCGGGAACATCAACGCTGTTTACCACTATCTGGATCGACTTCTCTTCCAGCAGGCCTTCGAATTCATTGACCACGGTATGGACCGTAGCGTCGATATCTGCCTGACGGTAATCATAGGTCATCTTTCCGGCGCGCAACTTGGACAGATCGAGCAGATCGTTCAACAGCGTTAATAATTGGCTACCGCTATCGTGTATTTCCAGAAAGTACTGATGCAATTTCTCCTTCGAGGCGCGATCGAGCTTGGTCATACCAATGCTGGCGAAACTCAGTATTCCGTGCAGCGGAGTTCGCAGCTCGTGGGACATATTAGCGAGAAAAGCGGACATCGCCCGTTCGGCCACCAACGCCGCATCGCGGGCGTCGATCAGATCTCGCGTCTGCTCGTCCACCATGTCCTGTAACCGATCGCGGTATTCGATAAGCTGCTGCTCGGCCTGTTTGCGCTCGGTAATGTCCCGCACAATGCCAATGAACAGGCAACGTCCCCTGCTCCACATCTCGCTCACCGCCAAATCAAGGGGGAACACGCTGCCGTCGCGGCGTACGCCTTTAAGCTCTCGCGGCCCTACCCCCAATATGCCGCCATCACCGCTTTCGCTGTAGTGTTTCATATAGGCATCATGCTTGCCGCGAAAGGGCTCCGGCATGAGCATCGATACATTGTTCCCGACCAGTTCCTCCACCGTGTAGCCAAATAATTTTTCGGCAGCCGGATTGACCGACTGCATGATGCCATGAAGGTTGATGGTGATGATGCCGTCGACGGCATTTTCAATCACCGCGCGGAATCGCGCCTCACTTTCTTTGAGTAATTTTTCCGCCTGCTTGCGCTCCTCCATCTCTTCGAGCAACAGGCTGTTTTGATGATCGAGCTTGGTGGCGCGCTCGCCGAGCACCGTCATCATGGTATTGAACGCCTGGCTCATGTTGAGAATCTCTTCGGAACCGCGCAGGTTTGAACGTACGTCTGTCGTCCCGTGTTCGGCCTGCTTCATCAGCTGCGCGAGATCGTTCAACGGCCGGGTAAGGCGACCCGTCAACCAGGTCAGGAGCAACAGCAGTACCTCAGCGAATACGAAGGTACTTAGAAAGTTGTCAAAAAATATGGTCTTCCGCACAGCCTGTAGCCCGGATTTTCCCAGTACCACATGAGCATAGCCGATGAGTTTCCTCTGTGCGCTGGTCAGGTCGAACGGCGACGTCATTTCGTCTTCTTCCGACTCATAAACCGGAGCCAGGAAATGCCACGCCGCGGGTGTCTCATGTACCAATGGCTGCCTGAGCGGGAAGAGGCTAAATGCGGGGAGCCAGTCTGACTCCGCGCCTTGGGCGAGCAGACTACCGCCTCGGGCGTCATAGATCGCCACGTGCTCCACCTCGGGGAACCCGAGCGTCGCCTTGGCCGCCTCCTGTGCGTTCTCGCCGTGACCGTACAGCAACGCCAGTTTGCTCTGGCGGGCGAAACTCGCTGCAATCTGGCCGCCCTGGTCGAGGAGCCGATCATGGATTTTGCGACTTGCCAGCCAACTGTTGGCGAAAGCGCCTACCAATGCAAAGCACAACACCGCAAGCGCAAATATGAACAACAGCTGGCTCTTGAACCTCCAGGAGCGCGGCGAGTTTAACGACAGCCTGTTCACATGCCTAGTCTCACTGTGGCTTCGACGCTAGTTGGCCGGCAGGACCAGATTAACGTAAGGATCGCGGCGTCTGTTGATTTTGATGCCCAGACGCTGCGCCGTTCTTATATTGACCGCGGTGTCGAGTTCCCGCAGTGTCATGACGCCGTAGTCGGCGCAGCTTTTTTGCCCGCAGGTTTGGGCGAGTTTCGCCAGCCGGGCGCCGAGCTGCTTATTGTTGGGATAGACAGAGAAAAGCACGCCCTGTTTGACGTGGGTCAACTGATTAGAAAACACCACCAAGCGCCTCTGCCAGGCGCGCTCGAGCACCAGGTTCAACACCGCGCTGGAGTCCATCACCGAAGGGTCCCTGATCAGCCAGATGGCGTCGGTGTCGGGGTCGCTTTCTTCGAGCACGTTTTCGTAAAGCGCCGCAGCGGCGCTTAAATCCCGAGCCGCCAGGGCCCTGACCGTTATGCCCAGGGCCTCGGCGGACTTGGTCGCCGCGTTCACCAAGCCCTCCGTGTGCGTCGGGTTGAATATCACCGTTACGGTTTTTACGCCGGGCATAAAATGTTTGAGCCGGGTGAACATATCCGCCGAATCCGGCACAAAACTGACCGTCGGGACCGCCGTGGCCTGCCCGGGCTGCATCAGTACCGCGCCGGCCACCACTGGCACGCGTGAGGCGAAGGGCGTCGCTGCTTCCAAACCGGCACGCCCCAACCCGATAATCGCCTTGCATTGCCTGTCTGCGATCAGCGCCTTTTGCTCTCCGGCATTATCAGACCCCGAAAGCGGGAGGCGCTGCACCACCCGGTCCGTACCCTGCTCGATACCGGCTATAATTTCATCCAGTACAACGCGATAGGGTTCGCTGACCTGCGGATAGAGAACCGCGACACAGGCTTTGTTCGCCCATGAAGGAGACGACATACCGAAGCACACGGCCGCCCCCAATTTCACCCAACGGTTCAGAATACGCTTCTGCCTCACCAACTTCCCCGATACTTAACATTTTTTCTGCGCAAGTAGAAACGCTTTATTGTTTTTCTATCAGATAATCATCGATGATCAACGCATCGAGCCCGGTGGTGTAGAACATCGCAATGGCGTCTTCGACGGAATGGATGATGGGTTTTCCCATGATGTTAAAACTGGTATTGAGCACTATGGGCACATCGGTGATTGCGTGGAACGCCTGGATCAAATCGTGGTAGCGTTCATTCCACTCGCGTTTGACTGTCTGCAGCCTGCCTGTTCCGTCGACATGAACCACCGCTGGAACCTTGTGCCGAACCTCTTCCTTGAAAAGAAGCGTTCGCTCCATATACGGCGACTCTTGATAGTTAATAAAGTATTCGTCGCCGAACTGGTGGAGAATGGAAGGCGCGAAGGGCCGGAATTCCTCGCGGAATTTTACCAGGGCGTTGATTCGATCCTTCATGTCAGCGGGGCGCGGGTCGGCGAGAATCGAGCGGTTACCCAAAGCCCTCGGTCCGTACTCGGCGCGCCCCTGAACCCAGCCGATGATCTTCCCCTCGGCCAGAAGCTCCGCGGCCTTTTGCGGCGCGTTGCCCGACAGCTCGGTCACGCCCGGCATTTTACCGAATCTTTTCAGGTTCCCGAGCGTTTCAACTGACATCTTCGAACCCAGATAGGGCGACTGGAAACGAGACCGCGAGCCGGCAGCCGGGTTATCCTCATAAAAAGCCAACAGCGCAGCGCCTACCGCATTTCCGTCATCGCCCGGTGCCGAGTAGACATGAAGATGTTTGAATTTTGTCTGATCGAGAATTTTTCCGTTATAGGCGGAGTTTAATGCACAGCCTCCACCCAGGACCAGATTCTCTGAGATGTCCAGGTCATATAAATTATTCAACAGTTCCGTAACCAATTCCGAGAAGACAAGCTGTCCGGTGTAAGCCAGATCGGCCACTGTCTCAGCGCAACTGCCAGGCTTCCTGGCGTATGCGGCCAGTTCCGCTAGCGCCACACCCCCCTCCGACGGGCATTCGAGGCCAAAGCCTTTTACTCTGATATATTGGCGCATCAACTCATGAATCCTTGCGTCGTACTTCCCATAGGGCGCAAGACCCATTACTTTCCACTCTTCGCCCCGCCAGGCATCGAATCCGCACAGTCCGCACAATACTCCGCCATAGAACACGCCGAGACTTCGGCTGATATCGCCATCCAAAGGGCTAGAGGCTACATGTTTCACCGCCCCGTTCGCGTAGGCATAAAAACTGATACTGACCCCTTCCCCGAAGCCGTCGATTACCGCACACGCCGCCTCGTCATACGGGCTGGTATAGCAGGCGGCCGCCGCATGAGTATAGTGATGGTTGTACGCTTTATTGATCGCTTTCTTCCCAAACTTCGCCTGGCACTGAAAATCCAAATGATCGCCCGAGTTTCTTATGTTGTTGGTGACCAATGAATGAATGTAGCGGGAAACCTGCAGATTTTGCGCGATGAACCCCTGGGATTGTTCGTACTCGCTGCTGTTCAATCGATCGACAGCCAACTGCTCTTCCCGCTCAAATATCGCCGAGGTTTTACTGCTCCAGGTTTTGGCCAATACAATATCCGCGTCCGGTTCGCAGTAGTCATTGATCAGCGACTCGACTCTAAGCAAATCGTCCGCCGGTGTACTCAGCGCTCTCTTGGTCTGTATATATCTCTCCGTAGACTCCGCGAACGTCACCTCACCTGCACTGTTCACGATCGAAAGTGCATTATCATGGCCGGTACAGGCTAATCCGATATAATTTCGTTTCATTTCTCTCCTCACTCCGTAACGCGTCAAAACGCCCGGATCTCTCCTCCGTACAGCAAAATTCTGACTCCGGTACCAGGCACATTTTCACCTAGTCACCCATATACATAGGCAAGCCTTTAGTGCTAAGACCGCCATCTACCTCAATCACCGCTCCGGTAATAAAACTGCCGGCCTCCGAGGCCAGATAGGCCGCCATTTTGCCAATATCGGCGGGTTCGCCGACGCGGCCGAGCGAATGGTAGTCCCGGTAAAAGTCATAACTCTTTTTGACAAGCTCTTCAGGCATGCCAAAATCGGAAAAAGCGCTGGTGCGAATGAAGCCGGGGTTTATCGCATTTACCGTAATGCCCTCGCCAGCCCATTCCGCAGACAGTATTTTTGTCATTTGTAATACGGCGGCTTTGATAATGCCGTACATCGGTATCCCCAGAAAATGTCTGTTTACCACGACAGAGCCAATATTGATGACACTCCCGCCGGTCTCCTTGAGATACGGATAAGCGGCTCGGGATAGCAGAAACGTATGGGTTATATTCGAAGTAAAGGCAAACTCAATCTGCTCGTCGGTCAAGGTGTCCACCGGCATCGCACTACTGGTACTCAGTGCGTTGTTGACCAAAACATCGAGACGCCCAAATGCATCGAGGGTCGATTCCACCACCGCGGTCAGATCTTTGCGCTCCTCAATATTGAATTTCAGCCCCAGCGCCTCGCCCCCGGCACCGTTGATACCGTCGGCTGCCTGCTGCGCGCCCTCCTTCGTCCTGCTCGTTACGACCACCGCCATTCCGTCAGCCGCGAGTTTCTGTGCAATGCTTTGACCGATGCCTTTTGTCGAACCTGTAATCAGGGCTACTCGTTTGTTCC